>JAQYWL010000313.1 GCA_030145035.1 Desulfobacteria bacterium
AATACGTCCGGCGGAAGGTGTGGCTCGACCTTGTATCGCAGGCCGCGAAGGCGGGCTGCTGTCCTGACCCGTCGGTGTGCCTGGAGGAGTTCCTCCGCTTGTTTTTTTGCCTCTTTTTCCAGCCTCGGTCTCAGATGATCAAACCCATCGACAATCCTCGATATGGCATTAGAAGCAAGGTCAGGGGTGATGTTCACATCCGGCTCGCTCAAAAGGAGGGCTTCAGCCGTTTTTTCATCCAGCCAATGCGCTTTGTCCGGAGATCCACAAAAACCCAAGAGCCGGCACTCTTCGGCAAGAAGAGGGGTTTCTTCGCCTTCCTTGACAGTGATGATGTGGTATCGGAAACGCACAAGGAGCAATGTTGTGCGTCTTTCCGCCTTGCGTGTGCGGATCACGCCGCAGCGCCTTGCTGCGCTGTCAATCAGCGGATCAAGCGAGGTGTTCATCACATAAGAAGACAGCGCCTCCACTACCGGGTGCGTGCGATTCAGGTAAAGGACACCCTCTTTTACGGGGAGTTCAAAACTCGCTTCAAACCGATCTTTATCTCCAATTGGCAGGGTTTCCTTCAGTGCCCTGGGAACCTCGGAAATGTCAAAATGAAAACGATTTTTGCGGGAACCGATGACCGCCCCCCGTGCCCTCAAGGCCTCTTGAACGAAGTTTCTGACATCAACCCCGGAACCAATAGCTTCCCTATAGGCATCAAGTTCCTTTGCCACTTCATCAGCCTTGATCGATTCCTGGGCAAACACTGTGCGGGAACGTTTTTCTCGCGCTGTGGCATTGTCCCACCTGGCATGGAGATCATCGCGGGTCTCATGCAGCGTGGGAATCGGGACGTCCATAAATAAGTAAATAACTCTATAACCATCGTATTTTATTGCCACTTTTTAAGCCTTTTGAAAGAGTCGACCGGGATTCGACCGGGACGTTCGTGCAGAACGTGCTTTGCGCTTTTCTACTGATAGCTGTCAAGAAGCTGAAAGTTGAAAGTACATCAATAGACTATTTCTTTCCCCTGCTGGACACAGAATAGTTGGTCTGAGGCTCCCGCACTTCTATCTGATCAGCGGGAATCTTAACCACCTTTCCGTCGCGCCAGATCACAATTGGGTCTCCGGTGCGCTTGTGGTCGGCAATGGTGTCGGCCACGGCTTTCTTTAGTGCCTCCTCAGCGCGGACCTCCAGAGGAATGTCGGACAATTTCCTATTTTTTGTTTTCACAGTACCTCCAGACTTCTTGATAGCTTGGCAAACAAATCACTGGCAACGATTTGCAGCTGTCCCAACTTTTCAAACGCGATCATGTTGGGAGTGTCGCTTGAATTGTCAAAGATTACCCAGGAATCTAATAATGGCCGATAAAGCTGGAACAGGTTGGGCAGCCCCTTCTTGAAACGGCGGCGGACAATGTCCTCCGGCACGTTGTGGCCTCCTCTGCGCACACGGTCTGCGATGCGTTCCAAAGCAATATCGATACTGGGAACCCATAGGAAGAAAAGATGAATCTGATATCCACGGCCTCTAAAATCTCGCAAGAGGCGAACATAAGTTCTACCGGACAGGGTAGTTTCAAAGGCAAAGTCGCGACCGCGGTCAGCCAGCAAATGAATCTGTTTCAGCATAATCCTGCCGGCCCGGATAGCTGCACGCTCAGGTAAGAACGGTGAAAGGCCGCCCGCAATCAGATCGGCATTTACAAACTCCAGGCATCCTGCGTAATGAGGAAGGAAGTGTGTCGCAAAAGTAGTTTTGCCGGCTCCATTGGGACCAGCAATGATATAAAGGCTCGGATTCTTGGCGCTCTTCATCGAGTCTTTTTGCCTTCTTGTTTATCGGATCGACCGAAGAAAAGATCTGGCCATGTCTGTGCCCATCGGCGCCTGCCCTGTAGGGAAGCATGACCGCACCGGGGTGCGCTCTCCGAGGCGTAGGCTCACCGAGCCGGAGGCCTGACGGCTTGAAAAGAGGATTAAATTGCCCTGTTTCTTAATGATTTAGCTCAATTTTTTATCAGGAACGAGTACCAAAGTAAAGGCCAAAGCCGCGACTTGGCCTTGATTATGACATACCACTGTGACAGATACGGCGTACCGATTTTGGATTGCGGAATGCGGATTGCGGAATTGAAATGGAAAACGAAGTAAAACTATACAGGAAATGCTTTACTGGTATCATAGAGCCGTGACAAATACGGTCATGCCGATTTTGGATTTTGGCCTCCGGCCCGTACGGGCCTACGCCCCGGAGGGATTGGGCCCCGGTGAAGTAGGCCACAGTGAAATAGATAAAACATTGCACGTGGTAAACTTCGCCCCGGTGGAATGTCCTTCGCCCCAGTTGAATATGCTTCGCGTTCAACAGGGCAGGCGTTCCACCCCAGTACGATCATTCGGACCTACGTGGCAGGCAGGGCAAGCGCTTCACCCCAGTACGAGTATGGCCCACGGGGCAGGCAGGGCAGGGATTGCGGATTAATGAAGGAATCTGATGGGGTAGGGCAGGGGAATTTGTGGGGCTTAGTGGTCCGGGCCAGGCTATCCTATTAATATTTAAGGATAAAGATTCCCCAAAAAAGGTGTCTTGAGACCTTAAAAGGCCATTTTCAAGGACAAAATCATCACTGTAACAGCGTTTCCAACTTCTCCTCAGCTGGCGAATGGCTTCGAAAATGGCCTGAATGCTCTCATCATGCTTTTCGATCTTACGCTCCAGCTCGCTCAACTTCAGTGCCAAGTCTTTATGTGTTACCAGCATCTGGCGCAGTCTGACAAATGCGCGTACCACGAAGATACTGGCTTCTATGGCGCGTGGCGTATTAAGGACACTGGCAGCCATAATCGCCCCGTGTTCTGTAAATGCGTGAGGAAGTGCAGGAGAAAACCTGAGCTGAGAGAGGTGGTTGCAATTTGCAACCACCTCTGCCTTTTCCTTTGTCGTCAGCTGAAACATGAAGTCTTCGGGAAAGCGGTCACTATTGCGCTTCACTTGTTGATTAAGCCGCTTCGTGGTTACGCCATAAAGTTTTGAAAGGTCGGAATCGAGAATCACCTTTTGACTTCGTATCAGGAGAATCGTCCTTTCGACGCGCTCAACAGGAACAATTGATTTCGGGATTCTCATATTCTTTTGTTTCCTTTTCGTTGGCTAAGCATAAACGGTGCTGGGGTATATTCCTTTAAGATGTCCTGACGAATCCGCTGACCGACTTTCCAATACAGCAGCACCAACGCAGAGTTCACCCTTCGCGCCACATCCTGCCGGGCATCGGCAATCATGGTCCGCAAAACACTGAGCAGATGCTTGGAAAGCTTGAGGAGATACATGACAAATTGAAATCTAGCTCTATTTGCGGCCCTCGTTGGTGAAATCATGTACCACTTTCCTCCATCGGTCACAAGGGAAAACCTGCTTCCTGGATAGCAGTTAGATCACGCCAGATGGTGCGGGGGTGGCAGCCTTCTTCTGCCGCAAGTTCGGCTACCGTGGCACCCTGCTTTTCCGATTCGATGGTGCGCAAGATACGCCACTGCCTGGCTAACTGGTCACCCCGCATGCTGTTCTCTCAGATGATTTGGGTCTAATGACTTAGATTGGTTTTTTTACCACCAACGAGCACCAAAGTAAAGTTACCAGCTTTAAGCTCGTTGTCTCTTATACCACAGCAGAACTGTGACAGATCCGGTCACAGTAACCACTTTTTTTGCGACATAAGTGGGGACGGGTCGAACTTAGGGGCTCCGCCCCAAATTGGAGTATTGGAGTGATGGAGTACTGGAGTGATGGGTTTACCTGCCCGCCATTGCCACGCATGCTGGCATATAAGCCGCACGCTGTGCCTGGCGATGGCAGGCGGGGAGGAATAAAAAAAATAATTTCTGGCGCAAGGTTGCGCATGACGGCTTGACACGAAGTGAAGCCTGCGCCCAAAAAAGCACTCCGTGTCCATTTTGCTATCCAGTACTCCAGTACTCCATCACTCCATGTGAATGGCATAAACCTGCCCGCCAATGCCTGTTAACCCATGCCGAACCGCGCCGACTTATTCATGGCAGGCGGACCTAACGAGGGCGCCCGCGGTAGGCGATGGCAGGCGGGTCAAGCGCCACAAAAAGATCTACAATTTCAATGCGTTGTAGAAATTCCGAGACGTTTAATTAACACGTGAGCCTTTTTGCAAAGAATATCTACTACTTCCCCGGATATAGATAAAAAGGTTTTAACAGATGTAACCCTAAAGGTTACGTTGGGGTGTAGCTGGTATATTAGACGGTCTTGATGCGGCGAGTGATATCAGAGATCGGTCAGATTTTTTCTGAATGTAATCAACTACTTTTCAGCGGCCTTGTTTCGACCTTGAGTCCGACAGAAACAGGCTTCAGTTTTTGATATTATTGTCCGATACCACCTACATAAGTAACTAAATATTGATGATTTCGTAAAAAGTCATCACATCGACGGCAAAGTAAAAAGTTCATATGCAAGGCGTGCGAATCTTGAGGAATGAGGCGTACATATGGTACGTCGCAATGACGAAAGATGAAGCACAACGCCGCAGATGGACTTTTTACGAAGCCGTCAATATTGGAAAGTCGTACGCTGCGCCACAGGGAAAATCATGAGAAAATTGGGCATTCTTCATTTTCGCCATAAAGTCAGTAGTTTCCGGTTAGAAAATT
>JAQYWL010000264.1 GCA_030145035.1 Desulfobacteria bacterium
CTCTGAGATGATAATTTCTTGGCCTGATTTTTTGAGAGGGAAAAATCAGGCCAAACAGTCAGCCCCTGCCGGGGCATTTATGATCCCAAGTTGGCACTTTTGTCCAATACCAATAAAATCTTACGCGATAGCGTGGCAGTTTAAGCTGAATTGCCCTCTCAGCAATTCAGCTTAAAAAACTCTGCGCCTCTGCGCCCTCTGTGAGAGACACCCCTCTGTGATCATTTGCAGTCCATCAATCTTCCAGCCCTTCGGGAAGGTCCACCCGCAAGACCTTCTGCGTGAGATCGATGTCTATCACCACAGACTCGATTGCTGGAATTAAGACCTCCTTTTTTCCGTCACGCACTACATATACATCGTTGCTCCCCGTTGGAATAATAGCTGCCACGCGACCGAGGCGGCGGTCATCCACCGTAAAGACCTCCAGGCCGATGATTTGGTGCCAGTAGTAGGAGCCTTTTTCAGGTTCAGGGAGGGTGGTTTTATCAATGCACAGTTCGTAGCCGACCCACTCTTTTGCCGCATGAACAGAAGCTATGCCTTCCAAAGCCATGAGAATGCCACGCTTATGGGGACGGGCCGATTCTATCCCGAATGTTACAACTGGCTTACCTTCTCGCCTTAAGGCCAGTTGCTTGCCGGGTGCAAATGAAGCTGTGGATTCGGCGTAGGAAATTACCTTGAGGTAGCCCTTGATCCCGTGGGTGCCCACAACTTTGCCAATGGGGATGAGGGCATCCTCATGCATGGTGCGCTATTCGATGATCTCCAACACGGACCGTTTTTTGATCTTGGCAGAAGCAGCGCTTAAGATGGTCCGTATGGAGCGGGCTGTGCGGCCTTGCTTGCCGATGATCTTTCCCAGGTCATCCTTGGCCACTTTCAGTTCAATGACCGAGGTCTGTTCGCCTTGCACCTCTGAAACCTCTACCTGCTCCGGATAATCAACCAGCGCTTCGGCTATGTACTTGATCAAGTCCTTCATTCCCCGACCCCCTAAGAGCGTTACAAGAGAAAAACCAACGTTCCGAAAAAAGGTAAGCTATTGTGCAAAGTCCATTTTATGCATTTGCTGTTTTTGAAAACAAGCCCTCTTTTTTCAATATGCCCTTGACAGTTGCCGTAGGTATGGCACCTTTTTCAATCCACTCCTTCACGCGGTCGTGCTTCAAGGTTACTGCCGCTGGTTTCTTTAGCGGATCATAGGTCCCGACGTGCTCGAGAAACCTGCCATCCCGAGGTGCGCCACTCGAAGCCACGACGATTCGATAATACGGCTTTTTCTTGGAACCATACCTGGCCAATCTAATTCTGACAGACATCCGATTACTATCCCTCCTTAAAACGGCAACATCCCTTTCCCGAAGGTGCGAACGCCGCCTTTGTTCAATTTCTTTATCATCTTATGGACCTGGACGTAGTTTTTCAAGAGTTGGTTCACATCCTGCACGGTAGCTCCGCTTCCCCCGGCAATCCGCTTGCGTCGGCTAGCGTTTATGATGTTGTGGTTGCGACGCTCCTTGACTGTCATGGAGTCGATGATCGCGGTAATGCGCACCAACTCCCGATCGTCTACCTTTAACTGTTTGAGTTGTTTGAGCTTACCCATCCCTGGGATCATTGCCAGCAGTTCCTCTAACGAACCCATCTTTCTGATTTGTGCCATTTGATCACGAAAGTCCTCTAAAGTAAACTCGCTTCTGCGCAGCTTTTTTTGCAGTTCCTGGGCCTTTTTCTCATCAATGCTCATTTGAGCCTTTTCGACAAGAGAAAGGATATCACCCATACCCAGGATCCTGGATGCCATGCGGTCCGGGTGAAAAGGCTCAAGGGCGTCCAGTTTCTCACCCACACCTATAAACTTAATAGGCTTTGAGGTAATCGCTTTTATAGATATGGCCGCTCCACCACGCGCATCCCCTTCCATTTTTGTGAGAATTACGCCGCCAATGTCGAGGGCATCATTAAAGGCCCCGGCCATATTCACTGCATCCTGTCCGGTCACGGCATCGGCCACCAGCAGTATGTCAGACGGATGCACGGTCTCCTTGATGCGCCCCAGTTCGGCCATCAGCGCCTCGTCAACATGGAGGCGTCCGGCTGTATCAATCAGGAGGGTATGAAAGTCCCTTTGACGTGCCACCTGGAAGGCATCCCGGCAAATATCCACCGGATCCATATCCTGGGTGGCCGGAAAGACCTCTGCGCCCACCTGGTTTCCGATCTCCTTCAGTTGCTCAATGGCTGCCGGGCGATAAGGATCAGCAGGCACCAGATAGGGGCTCCGGTGTTGGCCAATCAGGAATTTGGCCAGCTTGCCGGCTGTCGTGGTTTTTCCGGAACCCTGGAGTCCGACCAGCATGACCACAGCGGGCTGGCCGCCGGTCAGGCACAGCCCTTCATGTCTGCTCCCCATAAGCTGGGTAAGCTCTTCATTAACAATCTTGACAACCTGCTGCCCTGGTGTCAGGCTAGCCAGGACCTCCTGACCGACGGCACGCTCCCTGATAGCAGCGACAAGGTCCTTGACGACCTTGTAGTGGACGTCGGCTTCAAGAAGGGATAGACGCACGTCCTTTAGCCCGGCCTCGATGTTCTTCTCAGTTAACTTGCCGTGCCCCTTGAGCTTCTTGAAGGCAACGTTCAATTTGTCGGTGAGGTTCTCAAACATGATGATCGCTTATACCAAAATTAGGCATCCTTCATTTTCGCCATAAAGTAGTTTACACCTATTGACCAGTGTTCAGGTTTCAGCCCGCCTGCCAACGCCTGAGACAGCATTCAGCTTATATGCCGGCATGTCTGGCAATGGCGGGCAGGTGTTCAGGTTTCAG
>JAQYWL010000027.1 GCA_030145035.1 Desulfobacteria bacterium
AATGAAGGATGCCGAAATTTCGTTTGTTTAGTATGGAACATAACCGAGCCGTAGCTTTGTGTCAATTCAAGGGCGGATACAACATTTTGCGGGCTTTTGGATGGTGTCCGTTTTTTCGTAACCGTTCACGAGTTGGCGTGTTTTTTGCTACAGTCTTGGCGGAAACCGTTCGTTTTTCCGTGACTTAGTCCGCCTTAGGCGGACCTCCGGCGGAAAACGAAGGTGGAATTGGGAATTAGCTGATTCCGAGTCTCATTTAAGTCTTTTGCTCAATATGTCGACAAGATAAGCAGGCCCTCCGGGCAACAAAAGACACAAAAAAAGACAGCGCCCGTTCAGGAGACATTTGAAGGGAATAGGAATTAAGGAAGCCACATGTGTCCATACTACGAAATTCCAGAAGAGCTGAGGAAAACCCTGGGGCACCAGGAAACAAGCCGCAACGACAACCAATGGCGACGTTGGGACGAAGAGGTTGTCAAAGAGTTCGGCCACTGGCTTAGTCGCCTTGCCAAGGCATTCGCCATCTTGTTCCTTGCTGTTTCTGCTGCACTGGTTATTGGATGGTTCTGGAGAAGATTTTAGTTAGATCAAGTTCAGTCTCTAAACTCCCCTGAATGATTCCGATCAGCTTCTCTTTCGTCACAATATTTCCGAATAATGCAAATCCATTCTCACATCAATCAATTCGGGTCGGATTTACCTGGGTATTGGGGAACCTATTCATGATATTTTGTTTTGGCATTAATCTTGCTATAATTTTTTCAGCAGGCGTATAACGGCCAAAAAACAAAGACTTGGGAATAAGCCAATAATGTGAGAGGAGGACGGCATGAAAGAATGTGCCGTGACCAGCAAACTATCGGAGAGAAGGTCTGAACATAGAGAACAGGTGCATCAATATTACAGCGTAGAATTTTCAATAGATGGACTCGATCTTCCTTATCTATTTAAGATCTGGAACATCGCGTCAACGTCCATGTGCGTACTGGTCAAGGAAGATTCAAATATTTTGCCTCTGTTAAAGGTGGGGGACACATTGAATATGAAATACTATTCCACCGGTTCAGTCCATCCCCCTGAGTATCTGAACACAGCGATTCGACATATCACCAGAAATGATCAAGGACAATTCAAACGTCATTATTTAGTTGGTCTGGAGATTTTGGAAAGCCAAGATTGATGACTTCGTAAAAAGTCATCAAGATTAGAAAAAGAGCCGTTAGACTTATCGCTTAAACATGACTCAATCTTTCTCTTGCAACGCATCACAACGGTCACCTCTTCCACATTACCCGTAATTTGCACTCCGCAACAGCATCTCTTCTGGTGCCGTATCCTGGAATCTCTTTTCCCTTGACCCCTGCTTCTTTTTACAATATATTACGGCAATTACAAGGGTGAATGCTTAGTTAGTGCCCATCCGGAAATGAATCTCACAACACTGGGCACTGGCGTCAGTTTCCAATTCAGTCCCGCTATGGCGGGATTCGCAAGGTCAAGGAACTCAAGGGATTGCGCGGAGACGTACGTCGGTACGTCGCACAAGCGATCCCGCAGATTGACGCCGAGATTGCGAAAAATGGCCATTTCTGGATGGAAACTAGTTAACCTACGCGTGACAACTTGATAGTATAGGAATTTCCTTTTTTCGAGCGGCAAAGCCGCGTTATATAAAATCCCCGCCTGCCAACGCCCCGTACGGCATGCAGCTTACACGCTAGCGTGCCTGGCAATGGCGGGCAGGGCGTAGCGATTTTATGACAAGGTTTAGATGTCTTCTTCAAAACCTAACCTGCACCGAGACATAATTTCTGCGGGTAAACCTCATCCGATCACACCCAAGCCCCCGGCCTCTGCCCCGAACACCGAACACCAGGAAAATATCGTAC
The DNA here is from genome assembly GCA_030145035.1 of Desulfobacteria bacterium. GTDB lineage: Bacteria > Desulfobacterota > Desulfobacteria > Desulfobacterales. The sequence goes on from JAQYWL010000027.1 coordinate 1,893, forward strand.
ATATCTTTAAGAATCACAGCACCATATCGGCCTGGCTAAATTCAAAGACGGACCGGAAGCCAGAAGCATTTATCTTACTGGCAGACGATCTGTCCGATTCTGAGAGAGATGCCTTGTTGCAGGTCACTGATATCGCTCTTGACATCCATGGTGACCTGCTCAAAAGGCTTGCCGAGGTTGAGAGAGAGAACAAGCATCTGATGTCGTTGAGCCTGACCGATGCCCTCACCGGCCTCTATAACTACCGTTTCTTTTACAAACAACTCGAGATCGAGATGGCACGAACGAGGCGGACCGGGCACTCATGTTCGCTTATGATGATAGACCTCGACAACTTCAAGCTACTGAACGATACCCGGGGCCATGTGGAGGGAAATAATTTCCTGGCGGAAGTGGCCGGTACCATTGGTCAGAAACTGAGACCGACTGATATCCTGTGCCGTTATGGGGGCGATGAGTTCGCAGTTATCATGCCGGCGACGGGCCTTTTTGATGCCATGCGCATCGGGCAACGGCTCAGGGAATCCTTGTCCAGAATACCATGGAAGCTCGACCGCGCTGTTTCCGCAAGCATAGGGTTGGCGGAATACCAGCCTGATTCCAAACAGGAGGCCAGTGGGTTCATCAACATGGCTGACAGGGCCCTTTACAAAGCAAAGAAAACCGGCAAAAACAGGATTTGCTTTGAAGCCCCACCGGAGAAAGCGGTCGAGGCAGAACCGGTCAAGCCGAAACGTCAGCCCGCGCGACGTGGCGATGGGTGGGTGAACTCGCGGCGACCGCGGGGAAGGTGGATCGATTAGATGGCCACTCTTGCAGCACTCCAAGCGTCTCGCG
>JAQYWL010000362.1 GCA_030145035.1 Desulfobacteria bacterium
AGGACGTTGTTGGCTATCAGCTCTTTGGCCACGGTCGTGTGCACGTGACCGGAAAGGACATGGACGCTATCACACCCAACAACAGCCCCGACGCCCCGGATGCGGCCATTGATGATGTTGTCGTTCAAGGGACGATAGGAGGCCCGGAAGGTCCCGCCCAACATATGATTGATTGTTTCATGACTGAATCCTGCCACCACGTCCATCTTGTGTTTGGGAATATTTACCCCTTTTCTCTTGGGGTATCTCTCTATAGCACGCCTCACGATGTTTCTTGCTGTCTCCAGGGCGTGATGGTGATCAAATTCTATGTGCGTGGCCCCAGGAATCTTTGCCCGCGGAGAGGTAGTGATGATCTCTGTGTGAAAACACTGGCCCACAACCGCTACAGACTGCATGATGCACTGAATATCAACAACCATGGCCTCAACCGCCCCTGTGGCCAGCACGATCTCCTGCTGGATAAAGCTACCTGCAATCGGGATACCGTGCCTCATCAGGACCTCGTTGCCTGTACAGCAGACACCCACCAGGTTTATCCCGGGAGCCCCTACCTCTTTTGCTGCTGTTAGCATTTCGGGTTCCTGGCACACCATGGCCATCGCTTCTGAAAGGATCGGTTCATGGCCGTGCACCACAATGTTCACCTTCTCTTCGTCAAGAGCGCCAAGATTGACAATGGCCCTGATCGGCACAGGGGTTCCGAACATGATGTCCTGTAATTCAGTGGAAATCATAGAGGCCCCCCACCCATCGGCCAGGGCGAGGCGCGTCCCCTGCAAGATAAGGTTCTTGTAGTCCTGATCAGTACCCATGTGGGTGCGGTGCATGATCTCCATGACCTCCCGCTGGATGCCCCTTGGCAACACACCCCTTTTTTTCCAGACCTCCTGCCGCTTTAAGGGGGCACGACGCACCGTGTAGAGGCACCCCTCCTGCCTCCCGAACTCGGCCAGGGCCTTTTCCCCTAATTCTATGGCAATATCTTTTGTTGCGCGACCTTCGGTCTTGATCTCAAAGATCTCGGCCATATCAAGAAGCTTCTTTTCGTCCTTGATCGTATAGTCGGATTCCCCTTTGGCTGCGGCTAAAAAGCCAAGCACGGTCTCAAGCCCATGATCCATATGAGCCGAGGCGCCACCCGCTATCATGCGGCAAAAGTTACGCGCAGCCACTGTCGAAGCGGTTGCCCCGCAAATGCCGATTGATTCGGGAACATCCTCGATAATCATGCATGGCCCAAAGGAGCAGGTCCGACAGCAGGTGCCGCCCTTGCCGAAGAGGCAGGGCTGAATGACCTTCTGCTCCATCCGCTGCATATAGGTAACTACGCCATCTTTGGCCGCCTCCCTGGCTACCTGCATACTACCTTCACAATCGATCCCTGGGCAACCAACTGCAAAAAGCGGCCTCCTCTTCCTCTCCATTTTCAATCCTCCGGGGTTATGTGGTCATTGGTCATTCCTCAATCCCATTCACAGATTACGCCGATTCTCGCAGATTATTAAACAACAATTTCCTCTGATCTGTGTAATCTGCGTAATCTGCGGACCCTCAATTCCTCAATCCAAAATCTTCAATTTTCAATTACACAATGCCTTTACCGCCTCCACCGTGTTTTTCATCAACATGGTGATGGTCATTGGCCCCACACCCCCTGGTACGGGCGTAATAGCCGATGCCTTCTCCTGGACCGCATCAAAGTCAACGTCGCCTGCCAGAATCGCCTTTCCCTCTGGCGTTTTGCCAATACGATTGACACCCACGTCAATCACCACGACCCCCTCTTTGACCATGTCAGCAGTGATTGTCTTAGGACGACCCACTGCCACGATCAGGATATCTGCCATTTTCGTAAAGGCAGCCAGATCTTTTGTCCCTGTGTGACAAAGTGTTACGGTGGCGTTTCCTCCAGGAGGTGGCTGCAGCATCAGATTCATCACGGGTTTACCCACGATATTGCTTCTTCCCACCACCACCACGTGTTTGCCGTCAGTGGTAATGTCTGAGCGCCTCAGCAGTTCCACGATTCCGTGGGGCGTGCAGGGAAGAAAGCGGCCGGTACCGATCATAAGTTTGCCTACATTGACCGGATGAAAACAGTCCACATCCTTGTCTGGATCGATCGCATAGATGACGTTTGAGGCATCAATATGCTTGGGCAAAGGCAACTGGACAAGTATACCATGGATCTTCGGATTGTTGTTCAATTTTTCTACCAGGGCTAGCAAATCTTCCTGTGAGGTTTCGGAAGGCAGGTCGGTCCTTTCAGAATAGATGCCGAGCTTGTTACACGCCTTTTCCTTTTGTCCCACATAAACCTTTGAGCCCGGGTCCTCACCTAGCAGGATCGTAGCCAAACCAGGTATTATACCATGTTTTTCTTTAAGCTTCTGGATCTCTTTGGTGATTTCTTCACGAATCTGCTTAGAGATCTCTGTCCCTTTGATTAGCTGTGCTGCCATGATAAACCCTCCCTTCAAGAAGTGAGCTAAAGTGCCTAAAGTGTCTAAAGCCCGCCCTGACGCGACATGCTTGAATTGATCTACTAAGCCCCTAATCCCGGTCTGGGCCAGGGTGAGCTAAAGTTGAGGCCCGCCCGCCAGGACTTCGTCCACCTGCCAAACCCTGGCACCGGCGGGTAGGTCCAGGCGAAGTCGGGCGGGACTTGAAGAAACTATCTTCGTTTCATTAGTTGGATTTGGTTGGATTAGTTTCAGTGGTTTCTAAGCAATTGATCCAACGCAACCAAATAAAACCAATTGACCCGTGTTTCATCTTTTAACTTTAGGTACTTTAGTTCACTTTAGATCACTTTAGGCATTCCGTTATTGACTAATGATCAATCTAAAATAGTCCCTTCACTTTTCCGGTCTTCACATCCACATCAACGCGGCGAAACGCCGGGTTTGAGCAGGTTCCCGGCATCAGGCTGATAGTGCCAGCGCAGGGGCAAAGAAACTTCGCCCCGGAGTAAATCAGTACGTCGCGAATGGGCAGCGTCCAGCCATTAGGCACCCCTTTAAGGGCCGGGTCGTGGGTGAGGCTGAGATGGGTCTTCACCATCATGGTGGCGTAGTCATCATATTTGGAGTCCCCCTCAAGCATCTTGGCCTTGGCCTCAGCATCGGGTGTCCAGGCAACCCCGTCTGCGCCGTACACTTCCCTGGTAATGATTTCCACTCGTTCGCGAAGTTTCATATCCAGAGGATACAGATGTTGGAAATCGCTCTCTTCGTTACAGGCATCAATGACTGCATCGGCGAATTCCAGGGCGCCTTCACCGCCCTTGGCCCAGTGGGTGGATTTGGCGCAGCGCGCTCCTGCTGCCTCTGCCGCCTTTCTGACCGCTTCAATCTCATCATCCGTGTCGGTATGGAAACAGTTAATGCAAACCACCGGATTGATCCCTGCCTTGCGCACGGTCTTGATATGATGCACCATGTTCTCACAACCCTTTTCCACCAATTCCATATTCTCCTTGGTGTACTCTTCAGGAAGCGCAAGCCCCGCAACAACCTTGGGGCCTCCACCATGCATCTTGAGGGCACGGATGGTAGACGTCAAAACAGACACATGGGGTTTCAGTCCGCTGTATCGGCACTTGACATTCCAGAATTTTTCAAAGCCGATGTCCGCCCCAAAACCGCTCTCGGTGACGTGATAGTCAAACATCTTAAGCCCTATGCGGTCTGCAATGATGGAAGACTGCCCCACGGCGATGTTGGCAAAAGGCCCGGCATGTACCATGCAGGGCTGGTACTCGGCAGTGCACATGAGTGTTGGATTGATCGTATTGCGCATCCATGCGGTCATGGCGCCACCTACTTCCAAATCGCCTGTGGTTACCGGCTTGCCACTCTTGTCAAAGGCCACGGTAATTTCGTCGAGACGTTTTCTCAAGTCTGCCAGATCCCGGACAATGGAAAGAATGGCCATACATTCGGAACCCACGGCAATGCCGAACTTGGACTGCATGGTAAATCCGTCAAAACGCCCGCCAATGCCGATTATGTTGTTTCGCAAGGTCTGGGCACAGTAGTCGATGATCCAGCCCATTTCAACGCGGGTAGGATCGACGTCGAGACGACGCATACCGGTCAGCCTTTGCAGTTGTTCGTCATTGTAGTTGCGCTCGTGCTGCATCCGGGCCGTCAGGGCCACCATGGCTAGATTGTGGGCGTTCATGATGTCATTGATGTCACCCGTAAGACCCAGGGAAAACTCGGTCATGGGAATAAGCAGGGATATGCCGCCTCCGGCCGCGGTGCCCTTGATATTCATGGTGGGGCCGCCTGAAGGCTGCCTGAGGGCGCCGCCGACGTTTACGCCGCGCTTGCCGAGACCTTCCATAAGGCCGCATGAAGTAGTGCTCTTTCCTTCGCCCAACGGCGTGGGAGTAATGGCGGTAACTTCTATGTACTTTCCGTCGGGTTTATCTTTCAGACGGTCAATTATTTTAAGGAAGTCAAGTTTTGCCAGCCTACCCATGGGAAGGATCTCTTCTTTTTGGAGGCCAAGTTTTTCCCTCCACTCCTCAGGCATAGGCATGTTCTTTTCAGCATCTTCAGAAATCTGCCAGTCCTTGTACTTGGTTGG
>JAQYWL010000524.1 GCA_030145035.1 Desulfobacteria bacterium
GAAGCGAAGCAATCTCAAGGCATTACAGATTCATCGAAGGTTGCTATGCATCAGGACTGCTCTTGACAGGAGATCATTGTTATAGTATAGAGAATTGATTTTTCAAGGCAGCATACTAACTGTGTAAACAACAAATTTTTGCGAACGAAGGGGGGGTGCCTGTTTTGGGAAAAAGGTACATCGTATGAAGAGGACATAACTTGATAACGCAAGAATTTCCTTTTTCGAGTCCCGCTTATAGCGGGACGTCGTATAAAATCGCGAGGCGGTTTTATAACCTTACTAACAGGAGGTGTTCAGATGGCCGACTATTACATCAATGTCTTTTTGGATGACGAGAAACTCAAGCAGATTGAAGGTGCTGGATTGGCGGATCAGGTTCAGGAAATAGAGGGCAAAAAGGCAGTTCAAGTAGGCATCAATAAGAAGGAACAGAAGAAGCTTGTGAAGGGCTTCCCGGACTTGACCTTCGATGCTTCAAATGCCGGCGTACTTCCTGAAGAGGGAGAGAATACCCTGATGGGCTTTATAACGGATAATAAGAGCCTGGACATCATGAAGTATGCAATTATACAGCTTTACAAGCCTCTTGCTGGAAGGGATATATCCGGAAGGGGCACAGGGGCGGGCTAAATTTCCTCTCCCTACCCCCAGTCCCCTCGTCTCCGAGACGCAGGCTCTCCGAGCCGGAAGCTTAACGGGCCGGAGGCCGGAGGCCTCCAGGGGGAGTTATGAATGGACAGTAACTGACTTTGGCGTCATACGCTAACAGCTTCTGTAAAGAAGAAGATGTGATTCAAGGAGGGAATGGGTCCTTGGGCCTATTCCCTCTTTTGTTCGAATGTTTCCTGGCTCGGAAAGGTTGACGGTTGACAATGGGGAGACACATTTGCTATAGAGGGACCTCATGAAAGAACCAAAGACAACCAGAGAATATATTGAAGACCAGGTGGCGACCCTGGCCAAGAGCCCTGAGTGCGGGACTACGCATTACAATCTGGCTGTGGGTCTGATCAAGCAACAAAAGTGGGATGAGGCTGTAGAGGAACTTATGGCTGCCGTAAATGAATGCCCCACCCTGGGTGAGGCATATGTGGCCCTGGGTGGCATCCAACTGCATAAGGGAGATTTGGACGCCTGTATCCATTTTAATCAGCGGGCGATTGCGGTCAGGCCGAAATTTGCCCAGCCGTATGGAAATCTGGGTTTTGCCTATGTGCAGAGAGGCGATCCCGAGACGGCCGTTGATTTCCTGGAAAAAGCGATCTCGATTAACCCCGAGTTTATCCAGGCCCACAGTACCCTTGCCAGCGCCTATTTTATGCAGGGTCGTTTGGATGAATCGATTGCTGCTGCCAACAAGGCATTGGAGCTTGACCCTACATTTGCTGTTGCCCATAACAACCTGGCTCTGGCCTATTTTGAGAAGGGGGCCCATAAGGAAGCCGTTGAACATTGCGACAAAGCCCTGGAGTACGGATTTGACGTTAAGCCGGAGTTTTTGAAAGATTTGGAGCCGTATCGGTAGGTCTACGTTTCGGAAATTCTATCCGTCTATGAGCGCCTATGGCGGGGTAGAGTGATGGATATAGTAAAGCAAGCGCCTAAAGTGTCTAAAGTGAGCTAAAGTTCTGGATGTTTCAAGCATTTCCGATTCGGGAATTGTAAGTTTAGGAATTGAATTCGGCCTTCTTTTTGATTGATTTCCCCGTCCTACACAATCCCTACATATTTTTGACTTTTGCTTACTTTGGCTCACTTCCATCATCACTCCAATACTCCAATACTCCAAAGAAGGGCGAACCCCTAAGTTCCCATCTTTGAGCTACCGGTCCAACCCAGCTTTCATGAAAGCCCACCAACCCAAAGTCAAGTACCTCTCCCCATCCCCTCACGGCTACGTCCCGCTCAACGACTTTACTTCCCAGTCCCCCATGCGAGTCACACGTCGTGAGCCCGCCTCGACCGACTATCCTGCCTTAAGTTATGGTCAGTATTTTAAAGGCATCACAGACGTCATCTCGAAAAATGGCTATGGACTGTTAGCCGATGCCACAGCCAGGCAACTGGCAAGAGATGTCTCGGCGGCCGACATAGAAGAGATCCTGATCTATGCGGAAAAACATGGCAGCGACTACCACCCGGCCAGGATCGAGGTCGTAGTGGATGAGTTCTGTGTCCCCTTTGTCATGAACGTAGCGGTTACGGCAAGGGGAAAGGCCCGGTTGTGTCGCGAGTTTGAAGTCTTGCAGTATCTGAACGGCAAGTACGATTTCCCGTTTTTGCCGCGGACTCACTTCCAGGGCGAAGCCGTCCTCCCCTCCATGCTCATGTTCTTGGCGGATTGGTTTGAAGGGTATCACGAATTCCACCTTTCTCTTGACAAGGAAAGCGGTTCCCGGAAACTCGTCCTTTGGGATCCCGAGAAAGACCGTTGCCAGCTTTCTCGGCCACAGGCGTGGCAAACATACAGTCAGGCTGCCAAGATTTTGACCCTGTATTATGACCTTGAGACCTTTGAGCAGATCTTTCCCTGGCATCATGCGGCAGGCGACTTCGTCGTGAA
>JAQYWL010000036.1 GCA_030145035.1 Desulfobacteria bacterium
ACGGAGAATACCAAGAACCTGGACACGGAAGCCGTCATTGACTCCTGCCCGTATAACATCCCGCGAGCGTCCAAGGATGGTACCCTGGCCAAGTGCAACATGTGCATTGGCCGGGTAAAAAACGGGCTTTTGCCGGCCTGTGTGAAGACCTGCCCCACGGGTGCCATGAACTTTGGTGACCAAAAGGAGATGCTTGAGATGGCCAAGAAGCGTCTGGGCAAGGTCAAGAAGACCCACCGGAATGCAAAACTGTTGAATCCCGATGAGGTACGCGTTATCTATCTGGTCGCAGAGGACCCCGGGCTTTATCATGAGTTTGCGGTTGCCTCAAATTCGGCCTTTGACATGACAAGGGCCGTGGCCTTAAAGAGGCTCGTCAGGCCATTGACCAGATTGACGGCTAGTATGTAACGAGCAACTGATCGCAAAGCACAAGTCCGAGTGATCGGCACTTTAACACAAGAAAGGGAAGATCGATTGATCTTCCCTTTCTTATTACTCCCTATCATTTTAGCCTTACTCCTTTACTTTCCTGAAAGAGTTGTCACCCACGCCTGGCAGACTGATTTCAATGGTGTCGCCAACAATCCTCCCTACAATGACCCCCCCGGAATCTGTGTGCAACCACACTTCGTTTGTCCTGACCTCCCATTTGAAAAAAGCATTATCCTCTTCGATGGCCCAGGAACCCTCACCGTTTGTCCCCAATTCCAAAAGCACGGCAGATGACCGTTGATCTCTCTCGTTCTCGGCCAGATATTTGCCCACCAACACACCGCTATCCTTACAGCTCACGGTGAGCATCAGGGAAAGTGCCAAGACTCTTATCAACAAAGATCGGGCGGACCTCATTACTAAACCTCCTTGAGGGTCAATGAAAATCTCTTTTCCAGGTGGAAGGCTTTATCGTAGAAGAGAATATGGATAGTCATGATGACCCATATGAGATCCCTCAATAGGGTCCACCAGCTTATCTTCTCCCCCACAGTGTGGAAACAGCCGCAGCTTATGGGCGAATCTTTCATCAAATTTATCATGATGGCCAAACCGAAAAGAATCATCAGAAAACCGATAACCACGGTTGCAGATCGCGCACGAATGCCGGCAACAAGAAGTATCCCGCAGATTAGCTCAACCCACGGAAGCACAACACCCAGGATATTCACAGTCCAGTAAGGAACGATCTGATAGCTGGCGATGGTTTCTGCAAACTCACCGGTGTAGTTGATCTTGTACATGCTGGCGTAAATAAAAAGCGCTCCAACATACAACCTCAAAACCAAGGCAACGTATCTGTGTGTCAAGATTTTTTTCAAAAGCGATAATGCTTTCACGGCTCCAGTGGACTATTCTAAAGGATAACCTTTTTTCTGCCACGCGGACATCCCGCCTGACAATACCTTCACGTTCACGTGGCCTCTTGAGGCCAGTTTGAAGGCCACCCCCTCATCATAATGCCTACTGATATTTCTGCCGTAGACAATCATCTCTTTCTCCGGGGCGAGGCTGTTGAATTTCATCATGTAAACAAAATCGAACAAGGCAAGGGGTAAATTCACGGCCGCCTGGATGTGTCTTTGTTTAAAAAATTCGGCCGGCCTTGCATCGACAAAGAGTGCCGTCCCTTCATCGTATTTCAACTTTGCCAGATGAGCATCTATGAAAGGAGGGGAGGTGCGCGACCAGGATTCGGGGATGAGGTTGATGCCGCCCGGATTGGAGAAATTAAAGACGAGGCCGAGTACAAGACCCACACTTAGAATCAAAATGAAGTCAATGGCAGACACTCTGCGTGTTCTTTCCATCTCTCTTTGGATGACGGACTTGACGTGAGACTTGGCTCTTTCCAATACCTCAATCTTGAGTCTGGTGGTCGCGAGTTCCTCTATCGTCTTTTCCAGCTCAATGTTTCTCTTTTCCAGGTCTACGTTCAATCTCTGAATGGTCTCAAATGATCCTGCATGTGCCAAAAACACCATGAAATTATCGACAAGCGTCAGCAGGAGCCCTTGCTCTTCTTCGGAGTAAGCCTCCTCGGTTATTTTACCCCCAAGGCCCATCAACCCAAGGCGGTTGTCATCAATGAAAAACAGGATTCCCGTTTCTGCATGCATGGGCAAGACGGGATTGTTCAGCAGGCTCTTGTTTGTCACCTGCCGGGCACTCATCGGGGCCATGTTCTTGCCGGCAGCCGTCTCAAAAAATTTGATGATCACCCCCTCAAGGTCATCTGCCGCCAACCTCTCTATTTTCTCTTTTTCAATACCGCGAAAAATCACGCGCGCGGCCTTCTCTTCCCTATCCAACAACAAGATGTAGCCCTGCCCAACGCTGAAAGTGCCAAGAGTCATTAGCAGGAAGACTTCCGCAATTCTTTTCGTTTCCGTGATCCCGATCAGCTCAAGCGTGGCATCGTAGAGGGCCTTTAAGTGAAAAACCCGCCTGTCCAGCTCGCCCTCGACGCGCTCTGCCTGCCTGAACGCCTCCTCCAACTCAAGATTTTTCCGCCCAAGGGCGGTATTCAACTGCCGTATGATATCTACGGACCTCGCACTGTTGATGGCGGCCATCAGGTTATTGGTAAGTCCAAGAAGCAATTCGATATCTTCGTCAGCGTAAACTTCGGCCACTATCTTTTCTCCCAATCCCAAAAGCCCGGAATGTTGTTGATCAATGGTCCATTGGATCAATAGCTTGGTTTGATGAGGGCACAACGGGTCATGGGCGAGCCCATTGCCGGCGACCAGGCGGGCCTCCATGCGAGGGGAAGCGTTTTCCAGGGATGTGGCCGCAAAGTATTGCTCTGCAATCTGCGGCATATTCTCACGAAGCCTTTTGATATCATCGTCTTCCAGCCCACGGCTGACCACTTGGCCTTGCTGCGTTTCTGAATCGATTAGCAAGACAAAACCGTTCGTGCTGCCCAACGTGCCCATTGTGTCCAGGAGGAAAGTCTCGACGATCTTTTCCACATCTCCAAGACCGCTCAGCTCCCGGGCACTCTCATAAAGGCTTCTCAAGTAAAAAGAAGACCTGTTCAATTCCCGCTGGGCATCTGCCAGCTTGAGGGCTTGTTTAAGGTCGTCAGTGCTTGCGTTGCCTGCTTTCATCGAATGAATTTCTTGATCTGCCGTAAGAATTTATCAATATCTTTGATAACTCCCAGGTGGGCAAATACGACCTTTTCCTCTTTGGTGACAAGCATGGTAAAGGGAGTACGCGGCTCCCTCAAGACCTTATGGATTTGAAATTTTGGGTCCGTAATAACAGGAAAAGGAAGGCGAAACTCTTTTCTCAGGTAAGTCGCTTCCATAGGGTTGGCTCCAGCTGCAACAGCGATCATCTTTGTTTTCTTGTATACATCGGAATTTTTCTTAATCCTGTAAAACAACTTGTTGAACAAGGGGGCCTGAACGTGGCACTGGGGGCAATAAACACCCACAATTTCGATAAGCACAAGCAGGCAATTTATCTGGCTGATAGCAAAGGTCTCAACATTTCCTATCCCTAAATACTCTCTATCCTTGTCTGATTCAGGTGCTTGTAATTGAAATTTAGGCAGGGTTGAGCCCGCGGCAGGGATGTCCCCGGAAAAGGTGACCGGAGGAAGGCTCAACATCGAAAAGAAGATCCACAAAGGGAAAATCCACCTTGCCACGCTTCCCACAACATGATTGCCTCCGAAAATCATCTTGTGCTGAATTCTTTCTCCTCTTTATTTTGATGACTTCGTAAAAAGTCGTCACATCGACGGCAAAGTAAAAAGTTCAAAGGCTACTGACGGCATCTTGTTCGGAATCAAAGATTCTTGCAAGCTTGGCAATCCCAACTATGTGAAAGATTTTCCTGAAATTTTCAGAGAGCCCGGCAATAGCCACCGCTTGATTCCTTTTCTTGCTTTCTGAAAGGACCCGGATCAATACGGCGATGCCGGCACCGTTTATGGAAGAACTATAATCAAAATGCAGCAATATCTTAGCCGATCCTTTTTCACAAATCTTCTCATATGCATTCAGCAAAAACGGCTCGGAAAGCGAACTCACATTTCCTCGGATATCGATAATAGCCACATCATCCGCTGTTCGCAAAGAAACCTCCTGCTCCTTACTCTTGGTCACCTGGGACCTTTTTTTCGCTCGTTTTAAAGCGGCTTCGAGGGTCTGCCCGTCAATCGGTTTGTTGATAAAATCGGTAGCGTTAAGACGCAAGGCCTGTATTGCCAGATCATTATCACCATGCCCGGTAATGACGATGACTTCTGTCATAGGATCGATCTCCTTGATCTGTTTCAAAACCTCAAACCCGTCCATGCCCGGCATCTTTATGTCTGTAAATACGATAGAAGGCTTTTCCTTCCTGAAAACCTCAAGACCCGCCGCTGCATTTTCCGCGACCAATGCCGTATATCCATAGGCGCCCAAGAAAAGGCGAAACATGTTCAGGGTGGGTTTCTCATCATCGATAACCAAGATCTTCTCCATGGGACTAACTCCTACCTCCTTGTATCAGGGGGCGCAGGGAAACGTCAGCTTAAAGGTCGCACCCGCACCTTCTTCGCTGTCAACATCGATGTCTCCGCCGTAGTCTTTGACAATCCCGTAAACAATGGAAAGCCCAAGTCCCATCCCCTGCCCCGCTTCCTTGGTGGTAAAAAATGGTTCAAAAATCTTGTCTTTCGCAGCCCTCGGCAGGCCAACTCCGGTGTCCGATACCGCAATCGCCACATGGTCATCTTCCCGGAAAGAGCGGATATGGATAACATGACTGCCGGCCGCATCCCCTGCCTCTTTCTTCTGATTTATGGCGTCTCGGGCATTGGTCAGCAGGTTGACAATGACCTGCTCCAGACGGTTGCTATGTGCCAAGACAGGGGGGAGGGCTTCGTCCATATCCAGCTTGGCTTCTATGTTCTCGAGGTTGAGCTGCAGGCCGATAATAGCGACAACCGCCTTGAGGTGACTGTTGACGTCTACCTTTTCCCTGTCAAAACCGGATTTACGGCCGAACGTCCTGAGTAATTTGATAATTTCAGCAGCCCTGTCTACCTGGCCACTCACTTCGTTGACCACCTGGCGCAAATGCTCCTCTGAAACCTTCCGGCCTTTTTGAATCATCATTTTCACAAACTCATTTCCCATTTTGATGGCATTCAGGGGCTGGTTCAGCTCATGAGCAATACCAGCAGACAATTCTCCGAGCGTTTTCATCTTGCTGGCTTGAATTAATTGGCTGTCTTTCTCTATCATCTCCGTAATATCGGTCGTCGCAACGATGATCGCATCTCTCTTTCCAAACCTTGCTCGACTGGCATGAATATTCACATAGAATGGCTTGTTCCCCTTTTTGTAATGTTGAACCCTCGGATAAACGCCGTACGAATTGTGTCTATCGCCCTGTCCAAAATCCGACAAACCGGCCTCTTTATACTCAAACGGGCCAAGATCCGTGAAGGGTTTGCCCAGTAATTCTTTTCTTGAGTAGCCATACACCTCCTCAGCGCTGGCATTGGCATCAAGGATCTGAAGGGTTTCACTGTCAAGCACAAAGAGCGGTTTGGGTCCACTGTTAAAGAGTGATTGGTACTGCTCCTTGGATTGCTTCAACTGACTCCGGTAAACCCTTATGCTGTTGGCCATATTGTTGAACGAATCCGCCAGTTGCAAGACCTCGTCCCTCGCACGTTTCTTGTAAACGGCACATCCTCGACAGGCTTTGAACTTCTCCGGGAGGCTGCCCGGGGAGCCCCCCCGACCCAACGTGTTGTCAAGATACCAGCACGGAAGGTCTGTATTCTGATAGCTAGGGCAGAGCACTTCTTTACAATTTTCGATCTCCCAGCACCTGATTTTATCGCCGAAACCCAATTTGATGTCTACATTTCCTTGACTGATTTCATCCGTCATTTTGGTGAGTTCAGAGATTGGCCGTGTAATATACTTTGATAGCCAGTAGCTGATAAAGAAGGCGATGAGGATGCTGGCACATATGATGCTCAAAAAGGGAATCCACAATTTCCCCGTAAGGTGATTGACATGCTCAGATGCCAGATTTGAAACAAAGATCCACCTGGTGGCCACAGCGATTCCCGTACTCATGACCGATATGACGACGAGGGTGGAAAAGAACACCTTATTCTTGAGGCTTATGTTTTTTAATCCTTCCATAGGGAACTGTTCTATTATAAACACTTTTCTTGCGATTATGCAAGAACGTTTTAATACTCTTTGAGTTGAATCTCTTGTAAATCCCTTGCGTTAAGCAAAGATAAAAAGGTTGATTGATCCTCCCCTTTTTTTGTGCTATGTTGAATCAACAATAAGGAGGAAAAATGGTTATGGGTGAAAAGGAAATCGCAACTGTCGAACAAATTAAGAAAGCTGTAGCTGCGGTTAAGGCCGAAAGGCCCGCCTACGAAGAGATCCTTGATTTCTACGAAAAACTTTTTTTGGCCCAGGAGGAGGCAAAGGGGCGGGTGCAGATTGAGCCGATCCAAATCCCGGAAAAACTCCTTTCGGTCAAGCGAGAAGAGAAGTTCCCTCTGATAGACAAGGCCGACTTTACGGTAGACATAAGCGCATCCGAGGCCCTGCTGAGAAAAATCTGCCTGCTTGCCATTGAGACAAACGAGGTGCTGGCCGAGGCCGTCCCAAAGATTGTGGATGCCATGGACAAGGGAACGCTGGGGGCCTCGGCCATGTTTTCAAAGATCCTGGGCGAGGATGACGCCTATTTTGACGAAGCGGCAAGAAATCTGGAAACCGACAAGAAAATCCTTGCCTTTATGGCTTACTTCAGTATGAAACCCTCCATTTATCTTTGTGCCGAACAGTTGGCCACCTATCTGGACAAGGAGACGCCATGGGAAAAGGGGTATTGTCCTATTTGCGGCAGCCCGCCTGCCCTGTCAATACTCCGGGATGAAGGGGCACGATTCCTGCTTTGCAGCTTTTGTGGCCACGAGTGGCAGACAACGAGAATATACTGCCCGTTCTGCGACAATAACGATCAAAACGCGTTGCACTATTTCTTCAGCGAAGAAGAAAAGGACTATCGGGTGGATGTGTGTGAAAAGTGCAAGAAGTACATTAAGACCGTTGATACCAGGAAAATGAAACGCCCTGTGGACCCTTTTGTGGAGCAGATCTCGACCTTGCACCTCGATCTGTTAGCACAAGAGCAAGGCCTTGAAAGCGGCATTCCCATATGGCTCCAAATGTAGATCCCTACGACCGCGAGATAACGTACCTTAGGGTTTCTGTAACTGACCGCTGCAACCTGCGATGCCTTTACTGCAAGCCGGTACAGGATCTCAAGCTTCTGGATCGTGCCAGTATTTTGAGCTATGAAGAGATCCTCAAGACAATCCGGGCAGCGACTGGCCTTGGCATGAAAAAGATCCGCCTGACGGGTGGGGAACCCCTGCTCCGCAGAAATTTCGTGCACTTTGTTGAGTCTGTGTGCCGCATCCCGGAGGTCGAGGATGTAAGCGTCACCACCAATGGCTTGCTTTTGGAGAAGATGGCCCGCCCGCTCTTTGAGGCGGGTGTTCGTCGCATCAACATAAGCCTGGACACCCTGAACCCATTGAAGTATACGAAAATCACCCGTCGCGAAGGCTTTGATGCTGTGTGGAAGGGGCTTCAGGTCGCCGAGGCAGTCGGGTTTTCGCCCATCAAGGTGAATATCGTGGCCATCAGGGGGCTCAATGATGACGAACTACTCCAGTTTGCGGGCCTTTCTGTGCGAAAGCCGTATCATATTCGATTCATCGAGTATATGCCGATTGGACGGGATAGTAACTGGACGCCTGAAAAATATATCTCGTCAGATGAGATAAGGTCCGAACTCGAGACCTTAGGGCCTCTTCACAAGATTCCGCATTCAATTCACGACGGGCCAGCCGAGCGATATCGTTTTGAATCAGCCAAGGGGGAAATTGGTTTCATCAGTCCCCTCAGCCACCATTTCTGCCCTTCGTGTAACCGTCTCAGGCTCACGGCAGACGGCAAGGTTCGCCCATGCCTTTTCGCTGACGATGAGGTAGACATCAAGACCCCCCTTAGAAACGGATGCAGCCAGAAAGATTTGAGAGAGGTATTTCAACAAGCCATCGCCAGCAAACCGAGGCGGCATCATGCCGAAATCCTGGAAAAAGGAGAGGGTCTTCGCTCCATGTCAACTATCGGTGGGTAGAAATAGATTTAGAGATTTTTTGGGTAGACGAACGTATATCTTTTGGAGCAATCTTTGGTGAATTTAGTTCCTTAGTTCTGAAATTCGTGTTTTTTCTGGCAGAAAATCTTAAAGGACAATCACGAAAGCACGAAATGACGAAAGCACGAAAGAGAAAAAGAATGAAAAAGGCCAAAGCCTAAACAAATGCAATGCACCGAAATCGAATATGAGAAACTTTGGTGATTTGTCATTGGGATTTGACTCGACATTTGATTTTAGTATCTGAAATTGCATCTTTTCGTGTTTTCGTGTTTTCGTGTTTTCGTGATAAGTTTATTTTTTTTGGTTCCGGCTTGTCCGGGTTACGAATTGAGGTATTAAATGATGAAGTGTCCTCATTGCAATGCTGATCTCCCATCGCGGGAGTGCCCTGAATGCCATGAAATAATCCCCGTTGATGGAACATTCTGCGCCCACTGCGGGGCAGAGATACCTCGCCGTGATGCAGCAGCAGAATCGAGTGAAGATGGGATTGATTTTTCAAAGCGGATTCTATGCAGTGACGGCACCTGCATCGGGATCATCAACAAAGACGGCTTTTGCAGTGAATGCGGAAAGCGATACACCGGGGAAGCAGAATAGCTATATATAAAATCGCGGAGCGATTTTATTCATGTATGAATTGAAAGTCATAACAAACTTCTCTGCTGCCCATCAGCTCAAGAACTTCGATGGGGCATGTGAAGGCCTACATGGACACAACTGGAAAATTGAGGTCTGTGTCACTTCAGACGTCCTAAACGAGGCGGAGATAGTAGTCGATTTTAGAGTTCTGAAACAACATGTGAATGCCGTCATGGCGAGTTTGGACCATAAGTTCCTGAACGATCTGGAGGCATTCAAGGACCAGAACCCCTCTTCAGAAAACATTGCAAGGTATGTGGCGGAACAACTATCCCTGTTGCTGCAAGCCCCGGAAATCAAGGTAAGCCGTGTGACCGCCTGGGAGTCTGAAACCGCCTGCGCAACATACTACCCATCATAGCTGATCTATTTTTTTTCCAGAATGTCCATTATTCTTCCGGACAGCTCTTTCATGCTGAACGGCTTCTGAATAAATCCATTACAGCCTCGTTCCAGTATCTCGCTGGCTTCACCATCAATACTGAAACCACTTGAAAGCAAGGCTTTTATATCCGGGTTGATCTCCTTCATGCGGTCATAGGCTTCACCACCACCCATATTGGGCATAACCATGTCCAAAAGGACGATGTCTATTTCATCCCGATTTTTCTTGTAAGCTTCAACGGCCTTTTTTCCGTCTTTGGCTGTGAGTACCCGGTAGCCCATCCCCTCCAACAACTCCTTGCCTACTTCCAGGATGACCTCTTCATCATCCACCAGGAGCACAGTTCCGGTTCCCTTAATCAATTGGTCAGCAGTTTTGACAGTTTTCTGCACCTTTTTTCCCGACGCAGGCAGATAAATCCTGAAGGTCGCGCCTTGCCCTTTCTTGGAATCGACCTCAATATATCCGCCATGGCCCTTTATGATACCGTAAGCAGAAGCCAGACCAAGACCTGTGCCCCGGCCCATCTCCTTGGTGGTAAAGAATGGATCAAATATGCGCTCCACGGTTTCTTTATCCATGCCTATGCCTGTGTCGGTAACCGTTAACAGCACATAGTCGCCCGGTTTTGGATCATACAGCTCGCCCTTCATATCATCGTGGGTGGTATTCATGGTTTTCAAGATAAGATCCCCACCGCTAGACATGGCATCTCCAGCATTTACAAACAGATTCAAAAGCACCTGCTCTATCTGTGCTCGGTCTGCCTCTATTGCAAATAAGTCTTCGGCAAGCTCTTGATGAATCGTAATCTCCTTTCTCGTTCTGCCAAATGTCTCAGAGGTCTCTCCCACTAATTGGTTCAGGTCAACGGGCTTGACCTCATATTTTCCCTTCCTGGCGTACCCCAGAAGGAGCCTGGTTAGTTTAGCCCCGCTTTGAATCTGCCTTTCAATGCTCTTTAGTCGTTCATAATGTGGATGCGAAGAATCGATGTCCAAAAGCATCAAGGAGATATTTCCTTGAGTTCCCATGAGTAGGTTGTTGAAGTCGTGAGCTATACCACCAGCAAGGGTACCGATGGCTTCCATCTTCTGGGCTTGCTGAAATTGGGCTTCAAGACGCTTCCATTTGGTAATGTCCTTTAGGGTATGAGTATAACCTGTCAGTTTCCCTTGACGATCCAGTATGGGGGAAGTAGAGCATATAAAGGTCCCACCTAAACGAGGTTCGGTTATCTCTGTGGTGTGGGGCTCCAACGTTTTCATGGTGAGCACCAACGGGCATCTCCTTATTGGATGGCTTTGCCCGTGTACCGCCTCATAACATTTTTTGCCCAGTAATCTTTCTTTGGTGGTGTTCAAAGCTTCTGCTGCAGCCCTGTTCACGCGAAAAACCTGGTGCTCATTGTCCAGGAGCATAACCATGTCGGTTATAGCATCAAATGTGTTTTCCCAGTCTTCCTTCGCTCGAGCCAGCGCCTCCGCTGTCCGCTTGCGTTCCGTCATTTCTTCATTGAGTTGCTGTGCATAGATGATCGATTGTTCATAAGCAACTTGCAGCCTGCGAGCACTTTCCCGCAGCGCCGCCTCCGCCCGTTTGCGCTCGCCATTCAATCTTTTTTGCTCAATGGCATTTTCTACCGTCTTTAACAATTCCTCATGCTCGAACGGCTTCCTGAGATAATCGTAGACCCCATGCCTCAGCGCCGCTACGGCTGATTCTACGGAAGCATGGCCAGTAATAACGATGATCAAGGTCTCCGGACTTTGACCTTTTATATAGTCCATAACCTGGCGGCCACCCATGTCCGGCATAACCATGTCCAAAAGGACAAGGTTAAAGTTGTTCTTGGACAGATATTCTACAGCTTCCTTACCACCATTGCTTGTATGTATTTCATAGCCATAGTGGCTTAACAGCATTTTCAGACTGATACACATACGGGGTTCATCATCGACTATGAGAATTTTGGGTGTGTAGGACATGACTATCTTCTTACTCTATCCCAAGCTGTCCTTGAAGGCGTTCCAGTTAATCAGCATGTCAGCCATGCCGTGGTAAATCGAGCGGGTTTGAGGACTCACGCACCCGAGTCTTTTCATGGCTTCCTTTGCCCGTTTTTCAAGCCCCTCTATTTTCTTGTCAGCCTCTCCGATCTCATGACTCACATCTGACCCGCTGTCAAGCTCCAGTTTGAACCGTGCCGGCCAGGCTTTGGCATCTGAAAGTTCTTGTAGCAGCCGGGTTGTGGTATCATCCGCAGACATCATGATCATTCACCTCCGTAACCCGTCTCCCATAAAACCAGTCTGTCAGATCGTGTGCATGCTGTCAAGCAATCCATCTGGGCAGGGCAACGTCAAGGTAAGGATTAACATAATGTTTTACAATGAAATTTGCCTCATTCCTAAAATCCCCCCTTACTCCCCCCTTTGACAAAGGGGGGAGTAAGGGGGATTTAGGGGGATTTTCATGCTTGCGCGCAACCTGACTTTGACGGAGTCTTGCTGGGCGGGGCTGGTGTCGGTGTCATGTTTGAAAGATCGCCGCAGGATCGCTGTTTTTGCAACGGAAGCCATAAAGGCTTGACAGGATCTCGACTAAGCGCGTATAGTGAACCTGGCTTCGCTTCGCTCCCTCCGGGGCGTAGGCCCTACGGGCCGGAGCCGCAATTAGCCTGCCCTGCCCGCCCTGGCGCTCATGCTTACTATAGCTATCAAGCTGGCAAATCAGGTCTGGGCCAGGGGCGCACACATCAATGTATAAGCACATAGCCTGTTAGCCAGGTCTGGGCCAGGGAGTATTGGAGCAATGGAGTACTACTCCAGTACTCCAACACTCCATGTGAATGGTATGAATTGACTGTCACCAAAAACTTCCTGATTTCAACGAGTTGTAGAAATTCCGAAACGTGTAATTATGTGTGAAGCGAATGCATATGTGCTAAAGGACGGCAAGGAAGAGCTCTTCCTGGAGGCTTTGGACACGGTAGAGCCTGACGATGGGAGGCTCCGACTCACCAGCATATTTGGTGAGCAGAAATTTATAAAGGGAAAAATTACCCATCTCTCACTCGTGGACCACAAAGTCATTATTGAACAAACGGATGAATAAAGAGTCGATTTCCCGAAAGAAAAGGGTGGCTGGTGGAGCTGAGGGGGATCGAACCCCTGACCTCATGACTGCCAGTCATGCGCTCTCCCGGCTGAGCTACAGCCCCATCCGAAAAAGATATTATAACAATGCGGAACTCTGCTGTCAATCTTCTTTTTGGCCTGTTTGAATCGATACCCCTTTCCCACCTTATGCCTGAAAAACCACAAAGCCGAATGAGTCGTAAAGGTGTTCGTGTTGCCCGGGGTCACAAAGCGAGTCTTAGAACAGACAGGGGCAAAGGTGTTGCCTCTCGCAGGCGGCAGGGGAGCCGTGATCTTCGGATTGTGAGAATAAAACCGAGTGCCGATGCCAGATTGAAGAAGGTCTTTGCCAGGATTGGTGTCCCTGCCGACCGCCCGTTCAAGCCAGATCCCTTCCAACTCAGGGCACTTGCCGCGATTCGGCGGCGAGATTGCATAGTTTCCGCCCCAACAGGTTCCGGAAAGACCTGGATCGCCGAAGAGGCGATTGCCCGCACCCGAAAGAAAGGTGGAAAGGCCTGGTATGCTTCCCCCCTTAAGGCCCTGACGAATTCAAAGTACCTTGAATTCGCAGAACGATTCGGCCCTGAAGAGGTGGGCATATTGACAGGCGACCGCAAGGAGAACGCCGACGCCCCTATTATCGTGGGGACTACAGAAATTCTGCGCAATCAACTCTATGATGCCATGCACGAAGGTGTGGACCTCGCGGCAGATCTTGTCATCCTGGATGAGGCTCATTTCCTGGGCGACGAAGATCGTGGCGTTGTGTGGGAGGAGATCATGATCTATCTGCCTGTTCGGGTCCATCTCCTGCTCCTTTCGGCCACCATAAGGAATGCCCGACAGATTGCTGGCTGGTTAGAATCGATACGGTCTAAAGAATGTGTTGTGGTGGAAGAGACCGGACGGCCGGTACCCCTGTTTCCCCTGTTTTTTCACCCTTCCGGAAGACTTCTCCCTTTTCTATGTCCCAAAGGGGTAGACAAGAAGGTCAAGGCCTATCTGAACAGTCAGAATCCGCCGGTCCTTGCGCCCCCTCGAAGCCTCCCTCCTTTTGGGGAGATCAACAGGGTTTTGAGAAAATACGATCTGCTCCCTGCCATATTCTTTCTGAAGTCCCGGGCGGACTGTGACACGGCCCTTGAGCGCTGCGTGGATGGCTCAGGCCAAAACAGGGGAGATCGAGCCGAGTTGAACGAGAGGATTGATCGTCTGATAGAAGGACACCCACGTTTTGCCGGCCACCGACAGATGTGGCATTTGAGAAATGCGGGTGTCGCAGCTCATCACAGTGGGCACCTCCCTGCATGGAAACTCCTCATAGAACGTCTGATGACCGAGGGTTTGCTTGATGCCGTGTTTGCTACCTCCACGGTGGCTGCGGGCGTCAATTTTCCAGCCCGAAGCATAGCGTTCCTCAACTCGGACCGGTACAATGGCCGTGAATTTGTGCCGCTGAATGCCACCGAGTTTCATCAAATGACGGGCAGGGCCGGCAGGCGAGGTAAGGACTTTATCGGTTTTTCTGTGGCCATTCCCGGGAGATTCATGGACCTGCGGCTCATCGCAGACCTTTGTACCTCACCGTCTGAAGATATACTGAGCCAGATCAAGGTCGATTTTTCCATGGTCTTGAACCTCCTTTTGTCTCACACCCCTGAAAAGATAAAGGCAATCTTTCAAAGATCGTTTGCTACCTATTTGAACCTGGCCAACCAGCAGAAAGGGCTTGATCGCAGGCTCAAAAAGGCCGGTCGCGCCCTCATGGCGCTCCTTCCTGAGGCCGTGTGTGCCGGACCTGAATTCGTGCTCGATCTGACCAGAAAGCGGGCCGCCCTGCTCCGTGAAATCGCGGATCTCAATCGCAGGCTCAAAGGACTGGAGGCGAGGCTATCTAAAATGGCAAACCTGGTACCGGGACGGCTCTTTTCGGATCACCGTGGCCGCATGTACTGTGCGACTAGAGCGCAAGTGAGACGGGATGAGGAGGGAGTACTATCTTGCCGCGTCAAACCGGGTGTTCTTAGACGAGGCAAACACGTGAAGATGAGATGGTTTCGACCTGAAAAGGTCTCACATATCCTCGACAGGGTGCTGACATTGCCCCCCCCGGAAAACCTGGCCGGGCTGGTCGCATTGCTAAGTGAAACATCACAGACAGAACCGCCACCCATCCTGGACCCTTTGCCCCCAAGAGAAAATGAGGCTTCAGCCCTCGGGCCTTTAAAGGGACGCATCGTCTTACTTGAACAGGAGCTTGATCGCCTGATCTGCAACCAATGTAGCCACTTCAAGATGTGCCACGGAAAGACCAAGGGGGCTTTCAGGCCGGTGCTTGAAGAGTTCACCTTGACGTGGGATAGTGCAAACGCCGTCCGCATGCGGCTGTGGAATGATTTTGTGAAACACCTTGAATTCTTGAAAGAGGAAGGTTTCGTAACCGAAGATGACAGACTAACCCATGATGGCATCTGGGCGTCTCAACTCAGGCTCGATCAGCCGCTGATGATTGCCGAAGGGCTGCGGATGGGCGTATTGCCGGGTTCTGACCCGGCCTTGCTGGCAGGCCTGGTAGCACCCTTTGTCCATGACCGGGAAATGGAGGTAAAGCTCGACGAATCAAAGATTCCCAAACGACTTCTAAATGCCTATGCCAGGATGACAAAGACCCTCGGCCCCCTTATGGAGCGAAAGGAAGTGCGAGGGTTTCAAGTGAGGCCGATCGCCCTGTGGCCCGCTGCCACGATTTATGCATGGGCCAATGGGCAGCCATGGGAAAGGGTTCTGGAGATTGCGGGTATGGCAGAAGGAGACCTTGCCATGCTCGTTTCCAGGGCGGCCGACAATCTAAGACAGATTGCCTCCTTGACAAAAGTCTATCCGGCCATCGCCCAGAGCGCTGTTGATGCCATGGCCATGATCCTGCGAGAGCCGGTGGTTATGGACTAGGCAAAATGATGCAGTTCATGTGGTCAAATTTAATATTGCAATCAAATTTAAATCCGCCAATGGGTCTCCATATGGCTTCTGTATTTGACCACCGAAAAAAATATCTCCCACCTTCCATACTCACGCGCCGGTATCGTACCGTTGTTATGTTGCTGAGTTATTCCTTGTTGTTGGGTTTCGTTCCTCAACCCAACCTACCCGACCCGACTTTTCCTTCTTATTTCTTCTATTGTCGGTCTGTCTGCAAGCTCTCTGAGCGCAGGCTGTAGGTTGGGTTGAGCATGCGAAACCCAACAAAACGTGATTTTCCCGCCAATATTGTACACCCAATCCTTCTACACAATCGATGATGTTGGGTTTAGCGCAGGCTTCACTTCGTGTCGTGCCTTAACCCAACCTACCAGGCTGGCCCGCAGAGAATTTAGGTTGATATAGCACACAAGCTCCAAAAAGTAGGGATCTTCCTGACACAGAATCGATTTATAGCGATTATGAATTAGAGTCAAGTTTCTGGTCTTAAGTGTCGAGATAATGAGAAGCAACAGAAAACTAAGTGTGGAGGTCGGACGATGGAAAGCATTTCATCAAGCGGACTCGCTGAAATAGGCGATCTGCTGAGGAGGGCATGGGAGATTTACAAGCGGCGTATATGGACTTTGACCGGTTTAGGGCTCAGTACCGCGTTCGTAGCCATCCTTATTTCTGTAGGTCCTGTCGGGCTGGGATTCCTGATTTCGCAGATGATGCCGGATTTCAAAGGTGTGATCATGCCTGTAAGTATGCTCTTGACTATTCTGGGCACAATCTGGGTTGTAAACTGGGGAGCCGCAGCCTTTTTCACAGCCGTTGTGGACCAGACGTGTGGGATAAGAGAAGCCTTCCGCCTGGCCAAGCCTAAAGTTTTTGCCCATATGTGGCTAAGTGTATTGTCCGGCCTCATCATATCTGGTGCCCACTTGCTTCTGGTGATCCCGGGGATTATTTTCACTGTCTGGTTTTTCTTTACCCCGTTTGTATTTATTGATGAAGACGTGCGCGGGATGAATGCCCTGTTGAAGAGCAAAGAATACGTTAGGGGAAGATGGTTCGGCGTATGCTGGAGATTGATTGTCATTTGGGCAATATCTGCTCTTATTTCCGGTATACCGATTATTGGTCAACTGCTGGCCCTTTTTCTTATACCTTTTAGCCTTGTCTACACGTTTCTCGTCTACAAAGACCTTAAGGCCACCAGAGGCGAGATCTATTTGCAACCCACTATAAAGGCAAAGGCGGGCATAATTGCAACCGGTACCCTGGGTTATGTAGCTATACCTGCGATTCTCATTGTCATTATGGGTTCTATGCTGTTGATGCCCTTTCTCATGTTGAAAGCAAAGTTGACGGGTGAATCGCCGGCTGCCGTCGCGATAGGAGGGGTTAAGCCGCATAGACCTGGGGTCAACACGGCCCGGGTCCTCCAACCTGCCGGCGGCAATATAGACGCTGATATTCAGATACTGGAAGATAAGAGTAAAGAGTGGACTGAGCGCGCCCAGGCTGCATTTAGATTGGGTCGGGCAAAAGACAAGAGAGCGGTTGAGCCGCTTATCAGGGCCCTCAGGGATGATGACAAGAGGGGTGTGCGTCAAAGGGCGATGGAGGGGCTGGGCAAGTTGGGCGATTCGAGGGCGGTGGAGCCCCTGGTCCATGCCCTGGAGTCGGATAGCAATGTTTTTGTGCGTTGTGATGCCGCCATAGTACTGGGCAAATTAGGCGACAGGCGCGCTGTGCAAGCGCTCACCAAGGCGCTAAAAGACCAGGAGATTGTTCATACGTTCAAGGATGGGAAAACGCTACAGGTTAAGGTGGTGGCTAAAGCGGCACGAGAAGCCTTGCAGAAGCTGGGTGTCACCGCAGGGCAGGTTGCCGAAAAATCCAGGGTTGGAAAAGTCGCAACGCCACGGCCTACCATATCTGCTGATCCCGCCAAGATAGAGGTGGATACCCGGATACCGGAAGATAAGACTAAAAGCTTGGGGGAACGCGTCAGGGCTGCACGGAGCTTGGGGCAAACAAGAGACAAGAGGGCGATTGAAGCGTGCACCGAAGCTATTGATCTCAATCCCAGCGATTTCGCTGCCTATCATAACCGAGGATTAGCTAATTCCAGACTCGGCAACTACCGGGAGGCCGTGGCTGATTTCACCAAAGCTATTGAACTTGAGCCAAAGAGTGCAGAGGCCCATTACAACCGGGCAATTGCCTATGGGGCGCTGGACAAAAACGCAAAGGCCATAGAAGACGGAACCAGGGCTATAGAGTTGAATCCCAAAGATGCCAATGCCTATATAAATCGAGGGATAGACTACATAGGCATCGGCAATTACGGGAAGGCTGTGGCTGATCTCAACAAGGCCATTGAACTCAATGCTCAGGATGCAGCGGCTTACTATGCCCGCGGGTACGCCCATCAGAAACTTAGCACCTTTGAGCGGGCACTGCCGGATTTCAGGAAATCCGCCAAAATGGGCTACAAAAAAGCAGAGGCATATCTGAGATCCAGGGCCTCTTTGTAATCAAAGGCGGCGGCCCTCATGGAAAATATGCACTTGGTGAGGATCGATGCTCAGCAGGACAACCCTGACCCGCAATATGTTGCGCCATGTTTTCTCTTGACACAGATCTCTATTTTCCCTATGCTCGGTCCACTAAAAGCGAGTTCTTACAAGTTAGTTCGTAAGATATAGATACAGGATACGGCATCCTTCATTCCTCGGTTTACACTTTTCAAGAATGCGGGCGCCAAGAGATAAATTCTTTTGTTCGTACTTTTTGGTGTCAGGTGTCAGGTGTCAGGTGTCAGGAACGAGAAACGCAAGATCTGAAACCTGAACACTGAAACCTGGGATGGTAAAAAAAGTGTAAACTACTTTACGGC
>JAQYWL010000166.1 GCA_030145035.1 Desulfobacteria bacterium
ATCATCATGCACCATCACTATCTGGTGGATTCATGGTCTAAGTTGGCTCAGGCTGTTAAGACAGGACATCCTGTCCGAACAAGAGCGTCTTACAATAGTGCTGAACGGCGAGAAAGTTTCCTTATGGGCATGTTCAACATAGCCATGAACCTGGCTCCTCGCCTGGTAACTGAAATAGATCTTTTCAATCGACGTCACCTGCTCGATCTGGGCGGCGGACCTGGAACCTATGCCATCCATTTTTGCCTGCATAATCCCCGACTCAAAGCTACAGTCTATGACCTTGCCACCACCAGACCGTTTGCCGAAAAAACCATTGAAAAATTTGATCTGACGGACAGGATAGATTTCATCGCCGGCAACTATTTGGAAGAAGGCATTGAAGGGGTCTATGATGTGGCCTGGCTTTCCCACATTCTCCACGGGGAAGGACCTGAAGAATGTCAACGGATCATTCAGAAAACTGTTTCGGCTCTGGAGCCGAGGGGCATGATTATCGTCCATGATTTCATTCTGGACAATACAATGGACAGTCCTCTTTTCCCGGCGCTTTTTTCCCTTAACATGCTGTTAGGTACATCTGGCGGACAGTCCTATTCTGAAGAGCACATCACGGACATGCTTGCCGGTGCCGGAGTGAGGGAAATCCAGCGCCTTCCTTTCCAGGGGCCAAATGATTCGGGGATTATTGCAGGGGTAGTTTGATCAAACCAAGGTGTGAAATGATATATGAAGATGTAAGCCTCAGGAATTTTTGAGCGAATTGGGAGAATAGCGTAGAATAAAGAAGTGCTCTGCGCCCCACAGGAGAGAACCTTAACCGTGCGAACGGACACTCGCTTCGTACTCGCGGTTCATCTCCGCGATGTAGCCCTGGTCTGCGAAACTGAAATAGGTGTTGTCTCCGATGATCAGGTGCTCGTGGACCGTGATTCCCATGACCCGGCAGGCATGAATCAACTCGCGGGTAATGAGCCTGTCTTCACTCGACGGCCTTGGCTCTCCTGATGGGTGGTTGTGTACAAGGAAAAGGCCGGCCGCATGATGCCTGAGCGCGGTCTGCACGACCTCCCTTGGGTAAACGCTGCTGGCAGTGAGCGTTCCCTCAAAAAGGTCTTCTATATCGATAATCTTGTTTTGGGCATCAAGGAAGACGACCTTGAAGATTTCCCGTTTCTTGTCTCGAAGGCTATGGTAGAGATAATCAAAGAGTTCCTTTGAAGATCGGATCGGGTCTTTCTTGATCAGCTTTTTTTGAAGGTAGCGCTCGGCAACAGCCTGGACGAGCTTGATCCCGAAGATGTTTTTTTGGCCGATGCCCTTAATCTCCCGGAGTTGTTCAGGTGGCGCTTCAATGACTGCCTGTAAGGTCTTAAAGCGTTTCAAGGCCGCCTTGGCTTGGTCTTTACAGTCCTTTCTGGGTGTCGCCAACGTAAGGAGCAACTCTATGACTTCGTAATCGTGGAATCCATCCAGTCCGGAGGTCAGGAATTTCTCCCTGAGTCGCTCTCGATGCCCTTCACCTTTGTGGGATGTCTTTTCCTCAGACATTAGCCTTGCAGATGTCATTAAGAAAATTGACGATTTTCGATTGAAAATTGACGATTTAAGGATCAGGTCAATTCTTAAAAAGACCTAAGTTCCTTTCAATTTCAATCGACAATCAAAAATCATCAATCCTAAGCCCTCATTCCTCATCGAGCTCATGTTTCAGGTCCCTGGTCATGAGGGTTTGAAGTGCCTCTTTTGGATCAAGATCCTCGTATAACATGCGGTAGATCTGTTCTGTGATCGGCATATCCACCCTCATCTTTCGGGACATGTTGTAAACCGATCTTGTGGTCTTGACACCCTCGGCCACCGTGCGCATATCGGAGAGGATCGCCTCAAGCTTCATCCCCTGGCCGATCTTACAACCAACTGTCCAGTTGCGGCTCAATTTTCCAGTGCAGGTCAGTACTAAGTCACCGATGCCTGCCAGGCCCATAAAGGTTCTTGGGTTTGCCCCGAGTCTTATCCCAAGGCGCTGGATCTCGGTCGCACCCCTGGTGATGAGCGCTGCCCTGGTGTTATATCCGAGGCCAAGTCCGTCTGAAATTCCTGCTGCAATGGCAATCACGTTCTTCAGGGCGCCACCCAGTTCCACACCGTGCACATCATGGCTGGTATATACACGAAAGTATTGGGTGGCAAAAATATTCTGCACAGCTCTGGCCACCTCGGGGTCAAAGGCCGCCACTGTGACAGCCGTTGGAATCTTTTTGGCCACCTCCTTGGCAAAACTCGGGCCGGAGAGGACCGCGATCCGACTTTGAAGCCTTGGGGGAAGAAGTTGTTTCAGGATGCCCGATGCGGTCAGGTGGGTCGTGTTTTCGATCCCCTTGGTAGCACTGACGATAAGGGTCTTTTCCGTAGGGTGGTGCACCATCTGTACAGCTACAGACCGAAAGACATGTGAGGGCGCCACAAGGACCAACATCTCTTTGTTTGCAGCCACCTGATCAAGATCGTTTGAGGGTCGAATGTTCTGAGAAAGGGGAATCCCTGGCAGAAAAACCTTGTTTTCCCGTTCTTCAAGTATGTTGGCGCAGACGTCCTGTTCAAACACCCACAGGGCGACATCAAGTCCTTTATTAGCCAGCAGGTTGGCCAGCGCGGTCCCCCATGCGCCGGCTCCAATGACACCGATTTTCATGCGTCCTATCCTCACATATCCTTCTCTGCCAGGCGTGCGGCCCTGGCCACCCGTTCCCCTGGTTCCATCACGATCAACCGGACCCCTTGCGTGTTTCGTCCGATGACAGAGATATCCTTTACAGGCATACGGATAATCTTGCCACGGTCAGTCATCAGCATGAGGTCGTCCTCATCTGTTACCAGAACAATGGCGACCACCATGCCGTTTCGCTCCGTGGTCTTGATGGTGATCACGCCCTTGCCGCCGCGATGACGGATCGGATATTCGTCAACCGAGGTTCGTTTGCCATACCCGTTTTCGGTTACCGCCATCAAGGTCTTCCCATCGGTAAGCACCTCCATTCCCACGATATGCTCCCCTTCGGCAAGGCGCATACCACGAACCCCCCGGCTGGCCCTGCCGGTGGGCCGCACATTCGATTCATGAAACCGTATCGATTTCCCATGCCTGGAGGCAAGAAATACATTTTGCGTGCCGTCGGTGATGCGGGCACCAATGAGTTCGTCGCCCGGCACCAGATCCACGGCAATGATGCCGCCTGATCTGGGACGGCTGTATGCCATAATGTCCGTCTTTTTCACCATGCCGCGCCTGGTGGCCGTGAAAATGGTGTGGCCCGGCTCAAACGATCGCACGGAAAGCACGGTGGCCAGTTTTTCCTCCTCCCCAAGGGCAAGGAGGTTAACAATTGCTTTGCCCCGTGCCGGCCGGCCGGCCTGGGGCAGCTCGTGGACTTTGCGCCAGTAAACACGCCCCAGATTGGTAAAAAAGAGGAATGTGTCATGGGTGGATGCCACAAATAGATGCTCCACAAAGTCTTCTTCTTTTGTGCCCATGCCGGTCTTTCCTTTACCCCCGCGCCGCTGGCTGTTATACAGGGTTATCGGATTACGCTTGATGTAGCCGGCATGCGAGACCGTGACTACCATGTCCTCTTCAACGATCATGTCCTCTATGCTGATATCCTCAGCCTTCTCGACAATCTCGGTACGGCGTTCGTCCCCATATCGCTCTTTAAGGTCCGCGAGTTCCTCCTTGATGATATTCAGCACCAAGCGCTCACTGGCCAGGATTTCACGATACCGGGCGATCGCCTGGATGGTTTGCTGGTATTCTTCTACAATCTTGTCGCGCTCTAAGCCGGTCAAACGCTGCAGTCGCATTTCCAGAATGGCCTGGGCCTGGGTTTCGGTCAGTTCAAACTGCGAAACGAGGCGCTCCCTGGCCTCAGCCGGCGTCTTTGAGGAGCGTATCATATCAACCACAGCATCAATATGATCCAGGGCTATCTTGAGCCCTTCCAGAACATGGGCACGGGCCTCGGCCTTGTCCAGTTCAAAGCGGGTGCGGCGGACAATGATCTCTTTTCGGTGCTCTACAAAGTGGCTGAGGATCTCCTTTATTGTAAGGACCTGGGGCTGCTTGTCGACTATGGCAAGCAGGATAATACCAAATGTGGCCTCCATCTGGGTATGGGCGTAAAGCTGGTTGACTATCACGCCTGAAATTGCGTCCTTTTTGAGGGCGATTACGATCCGCATACCCTCTCGGTCTGACTCATCCCGTACAAATTGAATCCCCTCGATCCGTTTGTCCTTGATCAGCTCCGAGATTTTTTCAATCAACCTGGCTTTGTTTACCTGATAAGGGATCTCGTTTACGATGATGCTCTCACGTCCGGTTCTGCGATCTTTTTCGACCATGACTCGGGCTCTGAGCCTGATGATTCCTCGCCCTGTTCTGTACGCGTTCTGAATACCCTTGCGGCCGTGAATGATGCCTGAGGTAGGAAAATCGGGGCCCGGCAAACGGGTCATCAGCTTCTCACAGGAAATGTCCGGGTTGTCAATGAGAGCTACTGTCGCATGAATTACCTCACTGAGATTGTGCGGTGGGATATTGGTTGCCATCCCTACGGCGATCCCCGAAGAACCGTTTATCAAGAGGTTCGGGATCTTTGCCGGAAGCACTGAAGGCTCTGTCAGGGTTTCATCATAGTTGGGCGCAAAATCGACTGTTTCTTTGTCCAGGTCTTCGAGCATCTCATGGGCCAGACGCATCAGCCTGACCTCGGTATACCGCATGGCAGCGGCAGCATCGCCATCAACCGAGCCAAAATTTCCCTGACCGTCAACCAGCGGATAGCGCAAAGAAAAGCCCTGAGCCATGCGTACGATGGTATCGTAAACCGCCGTGTCACCGTGGGGGTGGTATTTACCGATCACATCGCCCACAATGCGAGCCGATTTCTTATACGGCTTGTTCCAGTCGTTCTTAAGAATCTGCATGGCATATAGTATGCGACGGTGAACCGGCTTCAGGCCATCGCGAACATCGGGCAGGGCGCGGCCAATGATAACGCTCATGGCATAGTCCAGATAAGACCGCTTCATTTCCTCTTCGATCTTGACCTCGACCTGTCTATCTGATTCATTCATCGAAAATCTTGCTGCTCCTTTGTGTCCTCTGAATAGAACGGAAGGGACCTGGCTGGAAGGACCGAAACATACAATTCTAAAAACTCTTCACCAGTTAGTCAAGAATTAAAATGGCGGGAAGACCTTATGCGGGGCTCTGGAAAGTCTTAAGCGGCTGTCGAGGAAACAAGGGTTTCCTGTGACCAGGAAACCGCTTCAGAACTCCTGACCATCTTGTCGGCCGGATTGGTCACCATATAGTCCTGAAAGGCCTGGCAGGTGTCGGCATTTTTGCATCGATCCTGGCATATTTTCACATGAATCCTGGACTGATTGGCCCTTTTTTCGCAAACAATATAGTTTTCCATTGTCATCCTTTATGTTAGGTATATTAAATATAATTAAATAGCATTTATCTATACTTTCAAGACATTTAATATAATTTTATATATGTAATTTGTCAAGGAAAAAATGCCATTTCCGGTTTCCCTCCCCGGAATGGTGAATATCAAGACCATTCCGTGCGGCCCTGGGGTATGAATAGCATTGAACCCTTGCGAAATTCCTGATTATGTGACATCACCTGATCACGTCTCGTCTTGGGCAGCACATGACCTGCTTCAAAAAAGACGGACTTTTACCCAAACGGGTGTGGCAGCAGGATGGCAGACGACAGAATAAGAAGGCGCCCATGGTTTTGGAACTCCAATTGATTGAAACGCTGTCTGACCTCGAATGCCTTGGCAAACAACTGGCTGGAGAAGATGTCTTGGCAGTCGATATCGAGGCCGACTCCTTGCATCACTATTTTTCAAAGGTATGTCTTATCCAGATTTCTACCAACCGACACACCTTTGTCATTGATCCCCTGGCCATACGAACCATGGATGCCTTGCAACTTCTGTTTAGCAGCCACAAGATCAAGAAGGTATTCCATGGCGCAGATTATGACCTGCGTTCCCTTTTCCGTGACTTCTCCATAGAGGTGAGGAATCTGTTTGACACCATGGTGGCCTCACAATTTTTAGGCAAAGATGAACTCAGCCTTGCTGCGCTGCTGGATAAACGCTTTGCCATTCTTCTGAACAAGAAGTATCAGAGAGCCAATTGGTCAAAGAGGCCTCTTAGCCATAACATGCTCCTCTATGCGGCCCGTGACACAGCCTATCTCATTAGACTGTACCGCGAATTGGAGCAGGAACTAAGATTCAAAGGAAGGCTAAGCTGGGTAGAAGAGGAATGCAAACGCCTGTCGGTTGAATGTACGTTGGGGGACAACACCCATCCCATCTCTCCAAAGGCACCACCCGGAAACACACCCCTGTACAAACGATTCAAAGGGGCAGGCAAGATGGCCCCGAGGGATCTGGCAATCCTTGAAAACCTGCTCCTGTTTCGTGAAAGAAGGGCCATGAAAGAAGACAGACCCCCTTTCAGACTGTTTGCAAAGCGTCTGATTGAAGAGCTGGTCAGGACAAAACCCACAGACCGCGGGGCACTAAGGAAGGTCCCGGGCCTGCCTGCCAACTTCATGAAACGGTATGCTGATGGCGCCCTGAAGGCTATCCGGTGCGCCCTTGAGCTGCCGGCAGATCGCCTGCCCTCTTTTCCAAAGACACAGCGCCCGTCTCGTGATCCCAAAAAGCAGGCCCGATTAAGACGGCTGAAGGCCTGGCGTGAACAAAAAGCCGGCCAACTTGCACTAGAGCCTGGTTTGGTTTGCAACAATGCATTGCTTGAGGCCCTGGCCGGGGCCCATCCAAAGGACCCGGATGAGCTGGGGGCCATACATCAAATGAAGAATTGGCAAAGGAAGACGTTTGGACAGGAGATCGTTGACGTGCTGCTTCGCCCTGGACGTTTCGACCAGGGAAGAGGCGAAGCGGTGGGTTGAAACCTTAGAAGTGCATATAAAGTTCTTCACTTGCCCCATAGGGGCTGATTGTTTGTCCTGATTTTTCCCTCTCAAAAAATCAGGACAAAGAAATTATTTCAGAGATCTCTGTGGGCTCAAGCGACTGAAAGGAGCGGGCGAGAGGCTACAAAGGGAGGTCCCATGGCCAAGAAGAAGCGGATTACGAGAAAACAACTCTTAAAAAAGCCGGATGAGTTTCTTACCTTTTCAGCCAGGGCCATCCGGTTTGTAGCCGACAATCAAAAGCCGGTTTTCGGTGTCGTGATCGGGGTAGTTGTTGTTGCCTTGGCCTTTGCCGGTTTTCGGTATTTTTCGAACCTGTCCGAACGCAAGGCCTATGCCATGTTCGAACAGGGGCGTTTGCACTATTTGGCTGAGATTTCAGGGGGCAAAAGAGCGCCGGCTCAGGAAAAAGCTATCGAGCAATTTGAGAAGGTAATCAGAAAATATCCATCAACCAATGCAGCGAGGTTCACTTTACTTGTCTATGCAGACATGAGTTATCATAGGGGTGACTACCAAAGGGCGATTGAATTATATCAAAAGGCACTCGGTGCTTTTTCAGGGGAAGGTGCCATTCAAAAACTTATCTGGGACGGCCTCGCATATGCCTATGAAGCTAAAAAAGACTATAAGTCCGCCGCAGAACACTTCCAGAGGATAACAGAGACTCAAGATGAGTTCATGAAGGCAGATGCATGCTACAATCTCGGACGGATCATGGAGGCCCTGAATCATCAAGAAAAGGCCCTTGAAGCGTACGACAATGTGGTGCAGGCATATCCCGATTCGGTCGGTTTCCTGATCGCCAAAGAGAAGGTGCTCCGTCTCAGGGGTGCTCCAGTGGCTTCGAAATAGTTTAGTTTCCATCCAGAAATGGCCATTTTTCGCAATCTCGGCGTCAATCTGCGGGATCGCTTGTGCGACGTACCGACGTACGTCTCCGCGCAATCCCTTGATTTCCTTGACCTTGCGAAAAATTACTCATTTCTGAATTGGA
>JAQYWL010000508.1 GCA_030145035.1 Desulfobacteria bacterium
ATTTCGGGGCTGCCCGGTATCGGAAAGACCCGCTTGATTCAAGAACTTCAGAAACCGATGGGGAGGCGCAGGGGCTATTTTACCTCCGGGAAATTCGACGTGTATCAAAAGAACATCCCCTATAGCTCGCTTATCCAGGCCCTCAGAAATTTGATGAGGACCTTTTTAACGGAAAGTGATGAAAGAGTCGCTCTCTGGAGGCAAAAGATCATCAAGGCGGTCGGAAATAATGGCAAGGTGGTAACCGACGTGATCCCGGAACTGGAGATCCTGATTGGCCGTCAACCGGAGGTTAAGCCGCTTCCTCCCGTGGAATCGAGAAACCGCTTCCATGATCTCTTTGGCCGTTTTTTGACCTGCCTGGCGAGCGAGGAAAACCCTCTGACGCTTTTTATAGACGATCTTCAGTGGTGCGATGTTGCCTCGTTTGATTTTCTGGACAACATTTTTGCCAACTACAAGGACCACCCATACCTCTTTCTATTAGGGGCCTATCGCCATAACGAGGTAGATTCAAGCCATCCCCTGACAAAGCTAATACGAAGTATCAGGGAAAACGCCCAACCACTGAAAGAGATCAGGTTGCAACCCCTGCATGCCAGGCACTGCCATGAGATGGTCTCCTATATCCTTGATTCGCCTTTTTCTCAAACCGAGGCCTTAGCCAATTTTATAGCCAGACTCGCAGAGGGAAACCCTCTCTTCGTGAGCGAGAGCCTGTCCTATCTTCATAATGAAGATCTGCTCTTTTTGGATGAAAGCCGTTGCTGGCAGTGGAATCTGGATAAGATCAGGCAGTCTAACATGCCCTCCACCGTGGTGGCGCTTTTTAGCTCCAAGGTTCAAAAACTACCTGTTGATACGATCGAGTTGCTGGAACATTGCGCCTGTATGGGAAACCGCTTCACACCCGATGAGATTGGCCTGGTCAGAGAAATTACGTTGTTGAACGTGTTTGAAGCGTTGAAGCCGGCCTTAGGGCAGGGGCTTCTGATGGAAAGCAAGGATGAATTGCAATTCGTTCACGACCGGGTGCAGGAAGCTGTCCTGAGCGCGGTTGCGCCGGAAAAGCGACGTCTCATTCATTGGCAGATCGGAAACCACCTCCTTTCCGTTGTTCCCGAAGAGACTGATCCGGAAAAGCTGGACAACCTGTTCACCATAGCCGCCCATCTTAACCTGGGAAGGGAGAGTACCCCGGACAGAAAAACCGCCCACCGATTATCGGATATCAACTTTCATGCGGGCAACAAGGCCCTCGATTCGCTGGCCGCAGAAGCGGCCAATGAGTATTTTCAACAAAGCCTTAATCTTTTGCCGGATGACTGCTGGGGGGTAGAATACGACAGGACATTTAAGATATACCAGAAATTGGCAAAGACAGAGTTGATGTGCGGAAGATTTGAGAGCTCTGAAAGACCGCTCAATCAATTACTTGACCATGCAAAAACTGATCTGGATAAGGCGGAAGCCCTGGCAGAACAGACCACCTCTCTTTCATCCATAGGGAATTTTATAAAGGCAATTGAAACTGCGAACCGCGGGTTGGCCTTTTTCGGAAAATCGATCCCGGATGATCCTGAGCTTGCGGAGAAAAAACGAGAGGAGTTGATGAATGGAATCAACTCTCAATATGGTTCCAAGATTTGGGACATTATCCTGAATATGCCGTTTGCCAGGGAAAGGAAGGGTAAGATTGAATTGGCCTTTTACAGTGAACTTATCCCGGACCTTTATATGTCCGGTCTGGTGCCACAACTCTATCTTTCGGCAGTCCAGTCAACCAAACACTGCTTGGAAGGCGGCATGGATGAATCGGTGATCTACTCCTTTTCTATCATGGGACTCTATTTAGGGGAGCAACTAAAATTTGATCAGGTCTTTCGATATGAAGAGCTGGCCCTTGATTTGTGTGAAAGGTACCCGAACACCTTTGGGGCCACCCGAGGGATGAACGGGGTTGCCTGGGTTACTATGCATACGCGGAATCATCCCGAAGAACTGGCTAAACATTGTCTGAAAGCGATCCAGTGCGGGAAGAACTGCGGTGATTTGTATAATGCGGGGCTTTCCTATGGGCCCTTGATGTGGGGCCTTCGGGTGCAGGGAGCCAACCTATTGGCTGTTGAGGAGTACGTTAAGGAATGTCTTCAGTTTTCTCAAAGATATCATTTATCCTTTTCAGTTGCTCTGGCCGAGGCCATGCAGGCCGCGTGGGTTGCACCGATGAAAAAAAATTATACACCTGTCCCCATGGAGGAGAAGATTAAGAAATGGGAGAGGGAAAATCATGTTTCCGCTGCAGGAAGCTATTACGTGCACATGGCTTTGATCCACTATTATTTTGGAGAGCATGAAAAGGCTGAACACTATTTACTTGAAGTCAGGCGGTATTTAAGAGGGCTTACCGACCATCTGCTGAAGCGAGAGTGGCATGCCTTTCAGGTGCTGAATTCCCTCAGGCTGTATGCAATGGGAATCATTTACAAAAGCAAAGAAGAATTACTATCTTTCATTCAACCGCTTATCAAGAAGATTGAGACCTGGGCTCAGTACGGGCCAATGCTTAAACCTTATCTTGCCCTTATCTATGCAGAATTAGAAAGATTTACCGGGAATGGCAGAAAGGCAAGAAGCCTTTACTTTGATGCTATAGAGATTGCCCGTAAAGAGCGATTCACCCTGCTGGAAGGTCACCTGAATGAATGTCGAGGTGAATTTCTCGAGGAGGCAGGCCAGGATACGGCAGGGGTCTACTTTGCCGAGGCCGCCCGCTTATATAGAAAGTGCCATGCAGAACGAAAAGAGATCTTTCTCATGGAGGAACACCCGGAGTATTTTGAGGAAGAAGTCCCAGCTTACATGCCGGTCGAAGTCGAGCCCGCTGCCTACACCCTTCCCAGTCTCGATGTTGACTATCTGATGAAATCCTCCCTTGCCATTTCGGCCGAGATCGCCCTCGATGCCCTGTTGAAAAGAATTATGAATGTCGTTCTGGAGGCCTCTGGGGCGCAGCATGGGTATCTTTTGATCGAAGAGGATGGTAACATGTTTGTTCGGGCAGAAAGTCACATCACGGAAAAAGATGTAGTGCGGACCGTGAAGCAAAAGCTTGAGGATACCGAAAATCTTTGTAAGGCGATCGTCCGCTATGTCTATCGAACCCGGGAGAGGGTTATTCTGGCCGATGCTTTGAAAGAAGGAAAATTCATGGACAATCCCGAGGTTCAGGATATGCGGCTGCAGTCCGTGCTCTGCCTTCCGTTGATCAAGCAGTTTAAGTTGATCGGAATCCTGTATCTGGAAAACAGACTGACTGATTCGGTTTTCACGCCGGAAAAAACTCAGATGACCGAACTCCTGGCCTCCCAGGCGGCCATCTCTCTGGAAAACGCCCGCCTGGTAGATGAAATGAGACGAGCGGAGGAGCAAATCAAGGGATCGCTTAAAGAAAAAGATCTCCTTCTGAAGGAGATTCACCACCGGGTCAAGAACAATTTGCAGGTAATATCGAGTCTCCTTAAGCTTCAGGCCGGATATGTGGGGGACAAGGCGTATGTTGACATGTTTAGAGAAAGCCAGAACCAGATAAAATCGATAGCTCTTGTTCATGAAAAACTTTATCAGTCCAAGGACTTAGCAAGTATCGACTTCAGTGAATACGTGAATGATATCGCGCGTGCCCTGTTCCGGTCTTATGGAGTCAATGTAGGCAAGATTCAACTGAAGATAGATGTTGCAGATGTTTTGCTCGGAGTTAATGCCGCTGTTCCCTGTGGATTGATTATCAATGAACTGATTTCCAATTCCCTGAAATATGCGTTTCCGGAGGGTAATCAAGGCGAAATCAAGATAACACTCCGCACCACTGATGAAAATAAGGTTGAGTTTACAGTCAGCGACAACGGTGTTGGCCTGCCAGAAGATTTGGATTTAACGAATACTGAGTCATTGGGCTTGAAACTGGTTAGTATCCTGACAGATCAGATCGGGGGTAAGTTAGAGGTGGATAAGAGTGAAGGGACCAGATTTCAAATAAAATTCAGAAACTGAAAGGGGTTCTTCACGGATTAGTGGGAAATAATTTCAATTATCACCTGCCCAGGTTTCAAGTGTCAGGTTTCGGGTTTCAGGACTGAGACCCGTATAACGGGTTAAAAAATGCAATATCTGAAACTTAATCACTGAACCCTGAAACCTGACACCTGAAACCTGACACCTGAAACCTGAAACCAAAAACAAGGAATATTTAAGATCAAAGCAAATTTTCCCACAAATCCACGATGAACCCTAAAAGGATAGAGCGAGGATATTAGACCATGTCAAAAGCGCAAATTTTGGTTGTTGAGGATGAACGTATTGTTGCAGAAGACATCCAAAAAAGCCTGAAGAATTTGGGATATGCTGTTTCCGCGGTGGTCTCTTCCGGAGAAGAAGCTACTAAGAAGGCAGAAGAGTATAACCCGGATTTGGTGCTGATGGATATTGTTCTGGAAGGTGAG
>JAQYWL010000178.1 GCA_030145035.1 Desulfobacteria bacterium
AAAATCACGAAGTGATTTTATAACTTGATTAATTGATCCTGCACCGTTATCCTAACCTGGATAAACCGGAACAAAAAACAAAAACTATCACGAAAACACGAAAGTACGAAAACACGAAAGGCTGAATGTTTTTTTATTTCGTGCTTTCCCTGGCCCAGACGTGGGTTATAGGCCTAATCGGCTGATGCGAGCACCTAACGCCCTATACACTTAGCACGCTGATTTGACTATGTAGCGCCAGGGCGGGCAATCTTTCGTGCTTTCGTGATTATCTTTTAAAATTTTTCTGCCATAAAAAACACGAATTTCATGATTAAGGAACTAAAAGATGCAATGGAGCCATTATGCACAGGGTTTTGACAACTTGCTGCTTTTGCGCCTGCGGGTGCAACCTGTATCTTGAGGTAGAAGCCGAAAAAATCGTTGGGGTGATTCCCAGCAGAGAGCATCCTGTTGCCCGGGGAAACCTGTGCCTCAAGGGGTGGAACAGCTTTGAGTTTGTCCATCACAAGGACCGCCTCCGATATCCGTTGATCCGGAAAAAGGGGCGCCTCGTAGAAGCAAGTTGGGAAGAAGCGCTGGACCTGGTTGCCAAAAGCCTGTCCGATATCAAGCACAAATACGGAGGCCAATCCCTGGGGGTGCTCTCTTCTGCCAAGTGTACCAATGAGGAAAACTATCTCCTGATGAAGTTTGCCCGGGCCGTGCTAAAGACCAACAATGTGGACCACTGCGCCCGGCTCTGCCATTCTCCGAGTGTCATTGGGCTGAGCAATGCCTTTGGCTCCGGGGCGATGACAAATGCCATATCAGAGCTTGCAGGCGCCGAGGTCATCCTGGTCACCGGCTCCAATACGACCGAACAACACCCCCAGATAGCACGATTTATCTTTGATGCCCTGGCAAGAGGAGCCAAGCTGATTGTTGTGGACCCACGGCGCATCCTCTTGAGCAGGTTTGCCCATGTCTATCTTCAGCCACGCCTGGGCACAGACGTCATATGGCTCAACGGCATGATGAAGATTATCCTGGAAGAGAGGCTCTTTGCCGAACCCTTTATCGAGATGCGCACCGAGAATTTCAGGACATTCAGCGAGCAGGTGAAAAGATTTGACATCGGACAGGTAGAGGCCATCAGCGGCATCCCCGTGGAAGACCTCCGCAGGGCAGCCCGCACGTATGCCAGGGTCAAGCGCGCCATGATCATCTACTCTATGGGAATTACCCAACATGTGTCCGGAACAGACAATGTTCAATCTATTGCCAACCTGGCCATGTTGACCGGCCATGTGGAACAGGAGTATACCGGGGTCGGACCGTTGCGCGGCCAGAACAATGTGCAGGGGGCCTGTGACATGGGGGCTCTCCCCGGGACATTGTCAGGCTATCAAAATGTCGTAGACGAGGGCATCAGGAAAAAATTTGAACGCGCATGGAAGACCGATCTGCCGACAGCCCCGGGGCTTACCGCAACCGATATGTTTCACGGCACAGGTGACAAGAAGATTCGGGCAATGTTTATTATGGGAGAGAATCCTGCCCTCAGCCATCCGGATCTCAAATCAACCTGGGCCGCCTTGGAGGCGTTGGATTTTCTGGCAGTGTCCGATATCTTCC
Source organism: Desulfobacteria bacterium (assembly GCA_030145035.1). GTDB lineage: Bacteria > Desulfobacterota > Desulfobacteria > Desulfobacterales. The sequence continues at coordinate 1,618 of JAQYWL010000178.1, forward strand.
TGACAGAGACCGCAGAGTGTGCGGACGTGGTGTTGCCTGCTGCCTCGTTTGCTGAAAAGGACGGTACGGTTACCAGTACTGAACGCCGCATTCAGAGAATTCGAAAGGCGATTTCTCCTGTTGGCACAAGCAAGCCGGACTGGCAAATCATACGCGAACTTTCCTCTCGGATGAATTACCCCATGGATTACGAATCGCCAGCCGAAATCATGGAAGAGATCGCCATGCTAACCCCCATTTACGGTGGGGTGTATTACGACAGGCTGGAACGCGGATGGGGGCTCTTCTGGCCGTGTCCTAACCGAGACCATCCAGGCACTCCCTTTCTGCACAAGGGTTCCTTTGCACGTGGGAAAGGGCGCTTTGAATATATTTCATATCGCCCCCCTGCGGAAATCCCGGATGATGCATACCCGTTTTATTTGACCACGGGACGAATCTACGAACATTGGCATACGGGAAGCATGACCAGGCGAATTACTGCACTTTCCAGAGAACAGCCCGAGGCATTTGTTGAAATCAATCCAACGGATGCAAAGAGATTAGGGGTGGCAAACGCCCAACCGGTTCGGGTCGTTTCAAGGCGCGGAGAGATTACGGTAAAAGCGCGCTTCACAGACGACGTGCCCGAAAAGACGGTCTTTATCCCTTTTCACTTTATGGAGGCCCCGGCCAATATCCTCACCCATGGTCACTGCGATCCAGGGGCCAAAATCCCGGAGTTTAAGGTTTGTGCGGTGCGGTTAGAACTGGTACAATAATGTCAGACGAACTCATTCTAGACAAGGAACACCTCACAGGCTTTCTGCGCAAGATCGCAAAAGAGCGTGAACTTGTAGCGCCGGTAAAAAATTCTCACGGGGACACGCTCTTTGAAGTCGTCTCCTCTTTGGATGATATCTCCCTTGACCTCGAGAGCAAACCGGTCATGTCTGCCAAAAATTTCTTCCTGCCTCGCACCGAGACATTGTTTCACTACCAGCGCAAAGGTAAACAATATTTCTTCAAGGAAGTCCTTCCAGAGGTTCCGAGAGTCTTATTCGGTCTGCGTTCCTGCGACTTATGGGCAATTCTTTTCCTTGATGTAGTATTCCAGGAAAACTTCAAGGACCGGTACTATCTAAACAGAAGAAGCGACACTGTATTGATCAATATCGGATGTCGTGAACCGATGCGAAACTGCTTTTGCAAAAGCGCAAAAAGCGGACCCTTTCTCACGCAGGGATACGATCTGCAACTCACAGACCTGGGGGACCGGTTTTTTGTCGAAATTGGACGGCCCAGAGGCAGAGAGCTGGTTGAAAAATGGGATTATTTTTTCAGGCCTGCAACCAACAGAGATAGAGATGAACAGTACGAGATCGTTTTGGAAGCGGAGAGCAGATTTGAGCGGATCGTTGATTTTGATACGGCAATCTCCCGATTCATCAATAATGAGGTGGACGACGCTCTGTGGGAGGAACTCGGAAACCGCTGCCAGGGTTGCGGGGGATGTGCCTATGTATGTCCCACGTGTTACTGCTTTAATATTGTGGACCGGCCTGATTCGGAGACTGAAGGACAAAGGCTCAGAATACATGATGCGTGTACCCTGGCTGGATTTACACGGCTTGCGGGAGGTCACAACCCGCGCCACGAAAGAAGTCGTCGGGTCCGAAGGCGCTTTTATCACAAGCTCCCTTTTGCCCAGGAAAAATACCATCGCCCCAGTTGCGTGGGATGCGGACGGTGCGTGGAGATATGTTTTGGGCGTGTTGATATGGTCCATTTTATCAGAATGGTTTGTGAGAGACCTGAGAAATCAAAAGAAGTCTCTTTGAGGTTGGGCGAAATCCTTGTCCGTGCCGGGGTCATAAGCACCGAAGAACTAAAGATCGCCCTTGAGAAGCAGGCCGGGACCGGCAAACTTCTTGGCACACTGCTCATTGAAGATGGATTGGCCACAGGGGAAGAGATTGCCTTTGCCCTTGGGCGCCAACTGGGGATTCCGGAGACGGTTGGAACAGGAGGTGTGCTTGGAAGATAGGCCTCAGACATTAGTGCGGAAGATGGTGGCCAATATCTACCAGCCGCATCCTGCTTCCATTCAGGCGGTGAAGGAAGAAACCGGGGATATCAAGACCCTCACACTTGTTTTCAAAGACCAGGAAATACAAGGTAGTTTTTCTTTTCGACCAGGACAATTCGTTTTGGTCTCTGTTTTCAATTGTGGCGAGGCCCCGATTTCCATAAGTTCGTCCCCCACGTTTTCGGAAGGCTTACAGTTAAGCATAAAAGAAATGGGACTATTGACAGGAGAGATACATCGCTACACCGAGGGGGAGGAGGTTGGTTTGCGAGGGCCATACGGCAATGGCTTTCCCCTGGATGAGCTTTGCGGCCACAACCTTTTGTTTGTTGGAGGCGGGATCGGCCTGGCACCCTTGCGTTCTTTAATCGAATATGTCTTTTCCAAGCGATCGGAGTTCGGACGAGTCACCGTCCTTTATGGCGCAAGGACCCCCCGAGATATTGTCTTTAAGGACGATTTGGCCGCATGGGACAGAGAAAAAGATGTCAGGGTGATGATTACCGTGGACAGAGGGGATTCAGAATGGAAAGGAGATATCGGCCCGGTGACACATTTGTTGAAAAGGGCCACAATATACCCTTCAAACACAAAGACGATCATATGCGGTCCTCCGGTAATGATCTCCTATGTGGTTTTTGATTTGCTAAAGATGGGATTTGCTGAAGACGAGATTATCAGCACCCTTGAAAGACACATGAAATGTGGCGTCGGCAAATGTGGTCATTGCAGCATAGGTAGTAAATTCACCTGCATGCACGGTCCGGTTTTTACGTATCGACAGATAAAAGAATTCCCATCTGTATTGTGATTCTGGCAACCCGTTTTTCTTCGGTAGTGTCCGTTGATAGTTGTCCATTGTCGGTTGCCAATACAGTAAAATCGTTTAATTTATCAGGTGGTTGCTTTGATTTTATTCATTGAACCCATATCTAGGAATGTAGATATGTATGTCCCTGCCTACCCATTACCTATCATGGAAATAGCAAGCTTTGTTAAATTGAATATCCCCGAGGTAGAAATTGGGATTATTTCCATACCCGTAGATTACGGGTTACCTCTAACCCAGGATGGAAAAGAACAAATATACCGACAACTCCTTCAAGACCTATCGAAAATAAAACCGAGTGGGATTGGCATCTCTTGCACTGCTATTGCCCAGGCGGAAGAGGTTATCCATTTATGTGAACTGATCAAGGAGTATGATCCCAATATATTTATTTTTTTGGGGGGATATTTTCCCACCATTTACTATGAGGAGATATTATCCAGAACGTCGGCGGTAGACTTGATCGTGATCGGTGAAGGTGAAGGACCTGCGCTTAAGATAATAGAACTTTTGGAAAGGGGCAAAGACCCGATAAACGAGAATATCCCGAATCTCGCATGGAAAAAAGAGGGTCAAATCCATTTAACCAAAAAGGGCATCCGATTTGATCTTAAGAAAAAGGCCCTACTTAATCTAAAATTATTAAGATACCCCGGGGCATATGATATTCTTCCCTATGCATTCAGCCGTGGATGCCCCTATCAATGTAATTTTTGCATGGAACAGTTTATGCGACCGATTAGAAAAGAGGTTCCTCCCGAGATTGTCCGCAAAGACCTGATGAATTTGTCACTACAAAGCAATACCCACACCCTTTTGGTCAGTGATGCACTCTTCAAGTCCTTTGATTTATTTCCATTCCTTCGATCATTAGGTATGAAAGTCAATTTTGAGACCCGTTGCGATACGCTGGATCCATCCGTAATCCCTCAGATTGCAGATACTTGTGGGATTTTGGCCTTGGGATTTGAATCGGCGAGTTATAATACACTGAGACGGATGAATAAGGTCAGGGATAGATCTCACTATCAGAAATATATTTCAAACACCACCGCCATATTCAAAGAAGCCGTAGGAAATGAAATTCCCATAATGATCTTTATGATTGCCGGGTATCCCGAAGACACAGAAGAAGACCTTGAACAAAGCCTGAATTTTGCAAAAGAGTTATCAAAAAACAGTGGACCTGGAGGGCATATCTTTAAGATTGGAGAATGCAGGGCCTACCCAAGAACCAAGACTTACCAGCTTGCCTTGTCCTCACCAGATGTTATTTGTGATGATGATGGTGTTTTTGGACAAAACGTTGTCAGGCAGCCATCTAAAGATCTAAACTTTGAAACCGTCGCCGCTTATATGAGAGAGATCTTTAACCTTTCCAATAACACGTCAAAACTACAGAAGACTCTCTTAAATATGATGCCTCTCTTTAGGCTGCCTGCCCATGCTTTAAGAGATGATATGATTCCTGACACATGTTTCAGTGGTAACAATAGGGAAATATTTAGTGTAAAAGGAGAAAGCCTTTCAGCTTTCAGGGCATTGGTGCCCAGGATAAATGAAAAATATAAGAAATGGATGTCAGGTCAAAGAAGTACACGTAGTTTACCACTCTAACGAGCAATAATTCCAATAGAAAAACAACTAAACTACCTTTTTGTTTGCGAGAAGTTCGTTATGAGAGACTCAGGGGCTGTGAATGGTAATAAAATAGTCACTGAACTGCTTAAGATTTTCACGAGTTACCGTAATGCCAAGACCAGGGCCTTTTAGAGGACCCGCTTTGCCACCGTGGCTGAAGGTCACGTGCTCGGTCGTGAGATTTTCTCGTAACAAAAAAGCGTCATATGATCCGTCGCAGTAAAGGGCATCAGAACTTATGGCGCACAAGGCCCTTCCGGCGGCAGAGAGGATGCCTGACTCACCCAGTTGACATCCCACCTGATAATTGAGTCCGGCAGCCCTAATCCGTTCTATCATCTTCAGGGTATTTGAAAAGCCGCCACACTTGGAGAGCCGCACATGGATCAAATCGAAGTGGCCTTCTGAGATTGCCTTTTCCAGATCTTCCAGCGAACAGACAGACTCATCAGCCATAAGCTTGACGCCTCTCGTTCTTAGAATATCTGACAGTTCTCTCCAATTGGGGTCCTCGGGCATCAGGGGTTGTTCCAGAACGTTTACTTCATAAGATTCGAGTAATGGCAGGTG
>JAQYWL010000173.1 GCA_030145035.1 Desulfobacteria bacterium
CGAAGTGTTATATAAAATCCCCGCCTGCCAACGCCCTGTACGCATGCAGCTTACACGCTAGCGTGTCTGGCAATGGCGGGCAGGGCGAAGCGATTTTATTAGGGGGGTATCTTGCTTTCCAGGGTTTTTAGCAGCGCCGTCCTCGGGGTTGATGCCTATACCGTGGAGGTGGAGGTTGATATTAGGCGAGGACTGCCAACCTTTGCCACTGTTGGCCTGCCAGAGGCTGCTGTAAAGGAAAGCAAAGACCGGGTCAAATCTGCAATCAGCAATTCCGGCTACAGGTTTCCGGACGATCGCATCACGGTTAACCTGGCACCCGCTGATATCAAGAAGGAGGGAACAGGTTTTGACCTTCCCATTGCACTCGGCATTCTAGCTGCCACAGGGGTTGTTCCCCAGAACCGACTCAGCGAGTACCTGATCCTGGGTGAACTCTCTCTTGACGGACGCATCAAAGCGGTGCGGGGCTCGCTCCCTGTGGCCTTGTTGGCCAGAAATTCTAACTTTCGGGGCATGATTCTTCCGAGGGAGAATGCCCGCGAAGCTGCTGTGGTAGATGGTGTAGAAGTCCTCTCAGTTCCTACACTGGGTGAGCTTGTAGAGTTTCTGTGCGGTCTGAGGCTCATACAGCCGGAATCTGTCGATGTCCAAACCATTTTTCAGGAAGCACACCCGGATGAGATCGACTTCTGTGAGGTTAAAGGCCAAGAGCATGTTAAGCGGGCTCTGGAGGTAGCAGCAGCAGGGGGTCATAACGTCATTATGATTGGCCCGCCCGGCGCAGGCAAGACCATGCTGGCGAAACGTCTGGCCACCGTTTTAGCCCCTATCACCTTTGAAGAGGCGATCGAAACAACCAAGGTGTACAGCGTGCTGGGCATGCTCAGAGAGTCTCAGGCATTGATCACAAATCGGCCCTTTCGTTCTCCACACCATACCATATCCGACGCTGGGCTTGTCGGAGGGGGCCACATCCCAAGACCTGGCGAAGTGAGTTTAGCGCACAATGGGGTGCTTTTCCTGGATGAACTGCCGGAGTTCAAGAAAAATGTGCTTGAGGTGCTGCGTCAGCCCATGGAAGATGGCTACGTGACCATTGCACGGGCCCTTACCAGTATTACTTATCCGGCCAGGTTCATGCTGGTGGCCGCCATGAATCCCTGTCCGTGCGGATACTTTTCCGACCCAAACCATGAATGTACGTGCACATATACAAAGATTCATCGGTATCGGTCAAAGGTATCCGGTCCACTGATGGATCGCATAGACATCCACGTGGAGGTGCCAGCCGTCCGCTACAAGGACCTTGCCAGTCAAAACGACGCTGAAACCTCTGCCGATATCAGAGAGCGCATGAATCGGGCCCGTGCTATACAGTCGAAGAGGTTGAAACTGACCAGGATTCACTGCAATGCCCAGATGAACAACCGCCAGATCAAAAGATACTGTCCTGTTGACGGGGATTCCCACGCCCTTCTTGAAGCAGCCATCGACAAACTAGGGCTTTCCGCCCGGGGCTTTACCCGGATACTACGAATCGCAAGAACCATTGCGGATCTTGAACAGGCCGCAGACATTGCCGCACATCATGTCTCAGAGGCGATCCAATACAGGAGCCTTGACCGGAGCACATCTTTTGTCTGAAGAGAGAGGTCTTTCGATCCTCAATCCTCTATTCAACCGCAAAGTTCATCCGGATCCATTTCTCGAAGAAGACATCGATGATTGAGTACTTGTGTTGATCCCTATCCGCAAGTCCCTTTTCTACGAGCCGTTTCAAGGCCTTGCGAAAGGTTGGCGCGGAGGCAAGACCATATTTCTGGACAACCGCTCCTGAAAACAGCTTGTCACCGGGCGATAGGTTAGCCAGGGCTATCAAGGACTGTCTATGGCGAATGGGCAGCAGCTCCCACACACTCTCATATCTGGGAGAGGTCCGGCTAAGCGTCAGCCCTATGGCTTTGTTCAGATCTTCATCCGTTATAGGGGAATCGGCAGAGCTGATTTCCCAGAGACTGTGGGACACGTACTGGACATAGTACGGATGTGACTCACATGTTTCCACCAAGCGGGCAGCCACCTGTCTGAGAAGGTGCTTTCCGGTCGATCGGAATCGCTCATAGACAAAAGATTCGAGCTCTTTGGATGGGATCTTGCCAAGAGGAAACATCTTTGCGCTTTCGTAAAAGGGTCTTCTTGTGTCAGTAAACAGGTCAAATATAAGGTGCTTTTTGCTCCCCATAAAGATGTACGAAATGTTTCTGTGCGTCTGGATATGGCTCCTGAGCACCCCTTCTATACGACTGGCCCGGTCGAGTTGTCCGATTTGTTGAAACTCATCAAAAACGACTACCGCCTTTTTGTTTTTCTGCTCGCTGTATTTCTTGACCGATTCGAGTACATCCTCGATATCCATGACCGGGTCCCTGCCCACTTCCAAACCAAAAGTGAATTCTGGCTTTCCTTCGGCATCAAGGGTTATTTTGGGCCTTAAGGACGAAAAAATGGTTCTTAGGGTTTGAAAGAGTTTTTCAACCGGGCCCTCCTCCATAGCACGTGTCAGAGCCCTGGCATATGCAACGGCAAAGTCCTGTTCGCTCAGAATGTGATATAGATCAACATAAACTGTCAGAAACCCTTCTTGTTTGGCTAGATTGAGTACCTTCTTGATCAAGGATGTTTTTCCATAACGCCTCTGAGAAAATATGATAACATTATGGGAGGATCGGATGTCACCAAGAAGCTCTTCAGTTTCCTTTTCCCGGTCACAGAAACCGTCGCCAGATGCTTCCTTATCAAAACTAAATGGATTTACCGGCTCCATTTTCAAACCTCACGTGTTAAACTTATGGTATATAACTAAAGGTTAAATACCAAAGGTTCACAAGATTGTCAAGAAATAGTGAGGGTTTCTATGGACGTAAGCGTTCACAGGTTCAAAGTTCATCGTTGTCGCAATACAACTCCACAAAAGCATATTGGTCCGGTGGCAGGGAGCCATAAGTTCCTTTATGTAGAACGGTTACCACACGCGTCTCTTTCCTGCCCAGTTTTGGAAATCAACTTACGAAGGTACGCATTAGATCGCACTCCTTATCATCCGCCTCTTCTACCTGGTCTTCCGGATAGTTGTCAATGACCACTGAAGTAGTGAGGGGGCCGGACGTATGGCATACCGGCACGTATAGTGCTGGGTGTAGACCGTCGCTGCAAAATACTGTAGGCACAAAGAGCGGGGGCTCACCGAATGCCCACCGCTCGTATTGTGTCGTACGCTGGTGATGAGAGTTGAATGGGGCGGGCGGGTGGGGTCAAAAGAAGGGATGGCTGACACGCGGTTCAGATTGAAGATATATAACTGTTATCATAACATATTTGGGGTCGCCAGGATTAGCGATTGATAGCCAGCGATCTAGATTCTTCGGCCAGATGGCTCATACGCAATCGCATACAACATATGGGGACCATCGGAAAACAGGCAGGATCAAAATGACCCTGCCTGCTCAAAAACTAATGTTTACTTAAATCCATTCGCTCAATAGATTCAACTCCTCCAATTGCATTAAGTAATTGTTGTCTAGTGATGTTCTTCTGCAGGCGGTGTCTCCTCAGGGGGAGCAACCTCCTCAATGGGTGCAGGCGTTGCCTCCTCAGGGGGA
>JAQYWL010000391.1 GCA_030145035.1 Desulfobacteria bacterium
CCCCGCACCTAACCTTTGAGCTTCTTGAACACGGTCTGTTTCAGAAAATCCGCTTGCAATGACTGCCTTTGTCTCTGGGTGCAGTTCAAGAATCTTCTTCTTTAATACTCATTCTAAATGATAAAGTCTCCCGTTTTGCTCATTCCACCATCAATCTATTTTTGTCCCATGGTGTCAAGCCTTTCAAAAGCATCCTGGGCCGCCTTGTAAATTACTTCTATGTTAACTGGTTTTACAAAATAGTCAGCACAAAAACCAGCGTTCAGGCACTGTCCAGCCTCAAAAAGTGAAGTATATCCGGTCATGGCATGGATGATGGCATTTGGTTTATCTTTTCGAATTTGCTTACAGAGGTCCACACCATTCATTCCCGGCAGTTTAAGGTCCAAAAACATCACCTGTATGTTTTCTTGTTTCAAAATCTCTAGAGCCTGTTCCGCGCTTTCGGCTGACTGGACCGTATAACCATTCTTCCTGAAAGCCTTCTCAAGGACGTTCCGTACCGACACATCATCCTCTACAACCAAAATCTTTTTCTCCATCACGCCACCTCCCTTACCTGTCACGCAAAACACTCACGCATCAGCGCGTCTTGGGTTGTCAGGCGCAACCTTTGCGACACATAGCCATACTGCACCGTAAACGGTTTCTCATAGACTTGATTTATGCACAGTAGTTTGAATACGAAAACGCTACACCGACTTCTATCATCAAGCAGAAATCATGCCGTAATGCTCCGGGCAGATAATTGTCCATAATTCCAAATAATTGGAGCGACTTTGGCGCCGTGTCCGGATGGGCGAGTGCACATGAATTCGATTGAAAAGCTATCAATCTGTCAAAGTGCTGACACTTGAGCAACACACCCTCTAAACATATTTGAGCACGTGACAGGCTTCTTTTGCTGGAGCAATCGAAAAAGTTGGCTGAGACGGGAGGAAAAGGTTAACTTGATTGTATAGGAATTTCCTTTTTCCAAGCGGCGAAGCCGCGCTGTATAGAATCGCGGAGCGATTGTATAACTTGACACTACTTGTTACTCCATAGTAACATTATAAATTCGAAATTTGTCCTTAACAAAAAACCGATTCTGGACACATAAGATGAGACCTGATGGTATAGGAATGTCCTATGGATTTGGATCTAAGTTAACGCTGCTTGGGAAAAGGCTTTTACTTATCTATGGGGGCATTTATGTGTTGGAGCTCCTGTTGGAGCACTGGTTTAGAATCCCGGTTATTTCAGTTCTCAAGCTTTACCCATTTAACCACTCGAATTTTCATGTCTGGCAGCTTTTTACCCATCCTTTCATCCACAATCCCCAGTCACCAATAAGTTTCCTGATCATCTGTATCGTATTCTATTTTTTTGCTGGGCCTGTTGAAAATGCTTTTGGTCCGAAACGATTTTTGATCCTTTTCTATTCATCCGCAGTTGGAGCAACCCTGTGTGGATTGGGTTTTGGCAGTGTTGTGGGTTTCAACACCCCATTTTTAGGTATGATGCCTAGCCTTTTGTCCTTAATTGTTATTTTTGGGTTGCTGAACCCCGAAGCTACAATACTGCTTATGTTTGTTTTACCTATAAAAGCAAAGTATTTAAGCTATGGAACGATCATTATTACATTTTTAACGTTTTTGGCAAAGGCCAATCCTCACGGCGCGTACCATCTGGGAGGGATTCTTTTCGGCTATCTCTATTTTAGGAGACCAGGAAATTTAGTAGATCCCAAATTGATTTATCTGAAATATCGCGCGTGGCAGCTCAAAAAGAAACGATCCCGCTTCAAAGTTGTGGACAGCTACAAGGAGAAAGAGGACAAAGATACACCCACCTATCATTGAACGTCTAAGAATTAAGTATCCTCATTCTTCCTTAAATTCAGATTCCCTTTTCTCTAGAGGAGGGGGACAGTGACAGATAAGAACAAAAAGCCAATCGACCTGTTAAAGCGGCGGGTCGATAAACTGTTAGAGCAGGAAAGACGCAAGGAGGCGGCGGAAGAGACCAGAAAGCAACTCGAATGGTCCGGGGCGAAGTTTGCGGCTGAGGTCGAGTCGATCGAGCTGAGCGAGGAGGTGCTTAAGGGTGTCAAAACCTTCATGTGCACCATAGCGAACAAGGTGAAGGAGGCAAGGTCGATCCACGGGGTTGAACGCTCATGCTTTGGGCTTGCACTACTCCTTCTGAGGGACTACGACCGTGTGGCGTTCGACAAGCTCCTCAAGATGATGAAGGATGAGGTGGAGAAGGAGTAGCTACGAAATTTTTTTGACTTGCCGCGGTGGAAGATTCCAGTTGCACGGATAATGCACGTAAGGTCCATCAATCTCCTTTCCTTCTACAATGGGAAGGCAGAGGAGGCGGGGCTACTCCTCGGAACGCGGAACGGGCCGTCGCATGCGTTTGGTGTCGCTGCGGCGACGCTTGGCCACCAACCGGCGCCTCTTCGATGCGAGAGTCGGCCTTGTCCTCCGGCGGAGTTTGGGCTTTTCGGCTGCCTTGCGGATCAACTCGACCAGGCGGCCGATCGCGTCCTGACGGTTTCGTTCCTGCGTACGGAACCGCCGGGCGTCGATGATCAGCAGGCCGTCTTCGGTAATCCGCCTGCCGGCCAGATGAATCAGACGCTCCCGAACGTCATCAGGCAAAGAGGGAGAGTTGCTCACGTCGAAGCGGAGCTGCACGGCCGTGGAAACCTTGTTGACGTTCTGCCCGCCGGGCCCCGAGGCTCGGATGAATTCCTGTTGGATTTCGCTCTCGTCGATTGCTATGGTGCGTGTGATGTGAATCATGGTTCCGGCTTACGACCGGCCAGTGGCCCACTCAAGCGCCAGGAGACCTTTGCACAAGCCCTTTGAGCGGAGCATTCATAAGTGCACAAACTCACCCCAATATTCCAACTTGGCCGAACCTCATAAGTTCAGACTAATCATTTTGGGTAAGAAATCCAATCAAAGCGAGAATAATAATCACAAAACCAAATCCAAAATAGAGTGCACTAAAATGGCTTATTTTTCAAGGTTGGAACCAAGCAAGTGCTCTCTATTAAGTATATACCCCTACCCCCTCTTTTCCACGGGCACATAATCTTTCTCGTTTGGCCCGGTATAGATCTGTCGCGGACGGTGGATTCTCCAGTTGGGATCATCGACACTCTCCTTCCACTGGCTGATCCAACCGGGTAAACGCCCGATGGCAAACATGACCGTGAACATGTTGAGAGGGATACCCATGGCCTGAAGCAAGATACCGCTGTAAAAATCTACGTTCGGGTAAAGGTAACGATCGATAAAGTATGGATCCTTTAACGCCACCTCTTCCAATCTCTTGGCAATATCCAACAAAGGGTCATGCCGTGTCATTTTGCCTAAGACCCTGTCGCACGCCTTTTTCATAATCCGGGCTCTTGGATCATAGGTTTTGTAGACCCGATGACCGAAACCCATTAGACGAAAAGGATCATTCTTGTCCTTGGCTCGGGCTACAAAAGGGGCCACATCACCGCCATTTTCGTGTATCTGGCCGAGCATTTCCACCACGGCCTGGTTGGCGCCGCCATGCAAAGGGCCCCAGAGGGCACATATGCCGGCTGAAATGGCCGCGTAAGGATTGACCTGTGCACTTCCCACCAATCGGACAGCCGCAGTGGAACAATTCTGTTCGTGGTCCGCATGGAGGATCCAGAAGACGTTCAGGGCATTAACGAGATCTTCGTCGATTACATAACGCCGCACTGGCGAGTCGAACATCATGTTCAAGAAATTTGCTGCATACAGGAGGTCTTCCCTCGGATAGATGACCTTGTGGCCCTTGAAGATCTTATAGGACATGGCCGCCATGGTCCTCACTTTAGACAGAAGCCTTGTGACGGTAATATCGATCTCCTCTTCCTCTGTTCTCTCAGGGATTTCAGGATAGAAGGCCCGCAGGGCGTTGACCATAGAAGAAAGGATGCCCATTGGATGCGCCCATCTGGGAAAGTGCTCAAAAAAAGCCCGCATATCCTCATGGACAATGGAATGGTCATTCAACAACAGCGAGAAGCGGTCAAGCTCTTTTTGGGTGGGCAGCTCGCCGTTTATCAACAGATAAGCAGTTTCAACAAACCTGGAATGCTCTGCAAGCTGATCCACCGGAATGCCCCGGTAACGGAGGATTCCCCTTTCTCCATCCACAAACGTGATGCCGCTCCGGCAACTGGCAGTATTCGCGAAGCTTGGATCGAGTGTGACGAGTCCTGTCTCCTGGCGTAATCTCGAAATATCAATGGCTCTTTCCCCCTCAGAGCCACTGATAATGGGTAGTTCAAAGGTTTTTCCGTCTACGATAATCTTTGCGGTCTGTTCCATTTTTTTTCACCTAACCCGGACAAGCCGGAACCAAAAAGTGTCTAAAGCCCGCCCTGGCGCGATGCACACAAACGGTCTATGGACTATAGAAGCCAGGTCTGGGCCAGGGTGTGAAGTGCCTAAAGTGCCTAAAGCCCGCCCTGCCCGCCCTGGCGCGACACGCTTGCGAGAGGCTATCACGCTCCTCAACCAGGTCTGGGCCAGGGGCGCAACATGTATACAATATACAATACAGGGGGCTAATATTTCACATCGGGGCTTTGTAATCTTCAGCGTTTCAAAACAGGTCTGGGCATGGAATTATTTTTCTGCCAGAAAAAACACGAATTTTAGAACTAAGGAACTAATTCACCATAAGATAGTGCAAGTTTCAGCCTGCGGCCCGTTTGTTCTTGTAAGCAAGGGCTGCCGCAATGAATGAGACAAAGAGCGGATGCGGATTCATGGGCCTGGATTTAAACTCCGGGTGGAACTGACATCCGAGAAACCATGGATGATCGGCAATTTCCACAATTTCGACCAGATGACCATCGGGAGAGGTGCCGCTCATGATAAGGCCTGCCTGCTCCAGCTTTTCCTTGAAGGCATTATTAAACTCGTACCGGTGACGATGTCTCTCTGAGATCTCCTTTTTTCCATAAGCCCTGTAGGATAGTGAATCCTTCTTGAGCACACAAGGATAGGCCCCCAACCGCATCGTCCCCCCCTTATCTGATGTGGTGTCCCGCTTTTGAACCCGCTGCGACTTGTAATCAAACCATTCCCTCATCAGATAGATCACCGGAAAGGGTGTGGCCTCATCAAACTCTGCGCTGTGCGCCCACTCCATCCCGGCCACATTGCGGGCGTATTCGACGACCCCTACCTGCATGCCCAGGCATATCCCGAAAAAGGGTATCTTTTCTTTGCGGGCAAATGCGATAGCGTTCATCTTGCCCTCAATCCCACGTGCACCGAAGCCGCCAGGGACCAAAATACCATCGGCTGCCTCCAGGCGCTGGTGACAACTCGACTCATCAATGGTCTCTGAGTCAACAAAATCGAGGTTCACCTTGCAATCATTGGCAATCCCCCCATGGCACAGGGCCTCGTTCAGGCTCTTGTAAGATTCACGCAGGTGAATGTATTTGCCCACAATGGCAATGTTGACTGAGAACCCTGGATTCTTCACCTTCTCCACAATCCTCTCCCACTCATCCAGCTTGGGAGCCCTGGTCCAGATATTGAGCAGCTCAACGATCTTGTCATCGAGGTGCTCCTGGTGAAAGACTAAGGGAACCTCATAAATCGTTTCAACGTCTTTTGCCGTTATAACCTGATCCAGATCCACGTTGCAAAATAGGCCTATCTTTGCCTTGATCTCTTTGGACAAGAATCGATCAGTGCGGCATAGAAATATATCTGGCTGGATGCCGATGCTGCGCAGTTCTTTGACACTGTGCTGTGTAGGCTTTGTCTTGACCTCGCCTGCCGCGGCTATGTACGGGACCAGGGTCAGGTGAACATAGAGCACATTCTCTTTTCCCACGTCCGACTTGAATTGTCTTATAGCTTCCTGAAAGGGAAGGCTCTCAATATCGCCTATGGTACCGCCCACCTCAACGATCACGACATCTACACCTTTGGCCACCAAAAGGATGCTCTTCTTGATCTCATCAGTGATGTGGGGAATCACCTGAACCGTGCCACCCAGATAATCTCCCCTGCGCTCTTTGGTTATGACCGAATCGTAGATCTTGCCGGTAGTAAAGTTGTTGTTGCGGCCCAGCTTTGCGTGTGTAAACCGTTCGTAATGGCCCAGATCAAGGTCGGTCTCTGCGCCGTCATCGGTAACAAAGACCTCCCCGTGCTGAAACGGGTTCATGGTGCCAGGATCCACGTTAATGTAAGGATCGAGCTTTTGGAGGGTGATGGTGAGTCCCCGGCTCTCGAGCAATGCCCCAATGGCCGCAGACGCCAGCCCCTTGCCCAAAGACGAAACCACGCCACCCGTGACAAAGATAAACTTGGTTGAAAAAGCCATATTGAAAGTAATCCTCCTATTCGATTGCGGATTATAGAGAATCAGATTGTCACGCCCTTCGGGCTCGCAATGACAAAGCGCGGCTATGCTCTGGCTAACAGAACAAGGGGGGATGTGTCAAGGTGAAGAAAAAAACCGGTTACAAACCGGTTGACAACAGACTGAATTCTAATTAACGTTTCTGAATTCCTACAATCTATTGAAGTTATAGATAGTTATTGGCGCTATTGCAAGTTCGATTATTCCAATTGGGGCGAAGCCCCTAAATTCGTCCTCCCAAGGCAAAACCCCGGTCTTGTCTTGCCGGGTTGTTGCCCAAATTGCCTGGATGCAGATGTCGCTGCTATCTTTAAATTCCCCCTCCCCTGGCGGGAGGGGGAATGCATTGACAACTCAGCGCAATTCCATATCTTTTTCACCCCCACCCTAACCCTCCCCCATCGAGGGGGAGGGAACTTAGGTATTTACGGAGTATTGGAGTGTTGGGGTACTGGAGTAGTGCGTAGGAAGCAAAGCGTGTTAATTCCATTACTCCAGTACTCCATTGCTCCAACACTCCAATTGGGGGCGAAGCCCCTAAGTTCAACTATGCGAAAGGACGGTTTTGATGCATTCTAAATCCAGGGAGAAAGTAGAACAGCTTATGCGAAAAGGGGTTGCAGTACCCAACCCCGAGAGCGTGCTGATCGGAGATGAGGTTGAACTGGATCGCATTGCAGGCGATGGAGTGGTTATTTATCCGGGCTGCAAGATCTTTGGCGAAAAGACACTGATCATGTCCGGTGTCAAGCTTGGCTATGAGGGGCCGGTGACGGTCGAGAATTGCCAGATAGGGCCGGACGTCGAACTAAAAGGCGGATTTTTTCGGCGATCTGCCTTTCTTGAAAAGGCCAATATGGGATACGGTGCCCAGATTCGAGATGGGTGCATTCTTGAAGAAGAAGCCAACGGCGCCCACACGGTTGGTCTCAAGCAAACCATCCTTTTGCCTTTTGTCACTCTGGGGAGCCTCATGAATTTCTGCGATTGCCTCATGGCAGGCGGAACCAGCCGGAAGAATCACAGCGAGGTGGGCAGCTCCTACATCCACTTCAACTATACCCCAAATCAGGACAAAGCCACCCCTTCATTGATTGGCGATGTGCCTCGGGGTGTGATGCTCAATCAGCCTCCGATATTTCTGGGGGGGCAAGGCGGCATGGTGGGCCCGTTGCGGCTGGGATACGGGACGGTCATTGCGGCAGGGGTGGTCTGTCGTAGAGACGTCCTTGATGACCATCAGCTTGTGTTGGCTCAAGGCTTGCGGAGCAACGCTGTTGAAAAGACTGACCTGCTTTCGGATTTTCATCCGGGCATATATTGGCACGTTAAGGCTCGGGTAATCAACAACATCAACTACATCGCAAACCTTGTGGCACTTGAGTATTGGTATGTATCGGTTCGCTCCCGGTTCATGAGAGGCGACTCCATGGGTGAGATGCTGTATGAAGGTGTTTTGGACAAGCTGGATATGGCCCTGAATGAGCGAATCAAGCGCCTTAAAGCATTGTCCGGCAAGATGCCCGAGTCTGCCAAAAGGTATCGAAGTGTCATGAAAGGTGAAGTGAGCGAAGAACTCCTAAGACAAAAACAAGAGCTTTTTGACAGATGGCAGGAGGTTGAGGCCGTATTCGCCAATAGTAGGGAGGATCCAGGGGACCCTTCTTGCCGCGAGCCTTTCCTGGAACAGATCGAAAGAGCCGTCAGGGAAAAGGGCTCTGACTACGTGGCAGTCATACAAGGGCTGGATGCCACTTGGTCGGCCGAGGGAACCAGATGGCTCCAGGGCATTGTCGATGGCATAAACCGACAAGTTCTTGACCTTATGCCATCGTTTTCCCTTGACATGCAATTCCGTTCTTCCTAAGTACTTGCCGCATCAAAAAGCGAGCTTAGTTCCTTAACTTTAGGCGCTTAGTTCTGAAATTCGTGTTTTTTTCTGGCAAGAAATTCTAAAAGACAATCACGAAAACGCGAAAGATCGAAAGCACGAAAGCACGAAATAAAACAACATTCAGACTTTCGTGTCTTCGTAATTTCGTGCTCCTGCCCGCCACCCGCCTGCCAACGCCTGAGACAGTATTCAGCTTATGTGCCGGCATCTCTGGCAATGGCGGGCAGGGCGC
>JAQYWL010000062.1 GCA_030145035.1 Desulfobacteria bacterium
GGTTGACATGTCGTGCTAGGCGTCCGATAATGCTCATGATACAATGAAATATGATATTATTTAAGAGAGGCAACTTCAAATGTGGCAAAGCGGACGGAATTCTTGGTAGGCACAGGGATTTCGCCGCCACAGTTCAGCGCAAGTCATTTTCAAGCAAGGAGAAACAGATATGGGTGATAAGGGGAAAAAAGATAAAGGCAAAAGGGAACAACAGAAAAAGGGCCAGCTTACTCCAAAGGAAAAACGAAAATTGAAAAAAGAAAAGAAGAAATAAATGCCCAGTGCTGTCCGGTGACCTTAAAGCAAGCAAAGATTCGAGCTGAAGCCAGGAGCTTGTTTTGCTACTTGACTGAGTTACTTATTTATTTATGAACGTCCCCAATGGTTTCTAAGACGAGATATAAACCCCTCTTTCCAGGTTCTTAATCCTGGCCTGTCTCTTGGCCTTGTAGACAAAATTCCGTATCTGTATGTCATCCAACCCTGTTTTTTCTCTAATCCGGGCCACGGTAATGCCCTTTCTGCTTCTCCTGACAATTTTCACAACCTCATCAAATGCAGCCGCCTTTGCATCTATCTTTGCGGTTGGCCTTCTGGAAGTAGTTTTCTTCACCGCCTTTGCCTTTACCGTTTTGGAAATTGTTTTGGACGGAGCCTTTTTTGACGCGGTTTTTGTCCTGGGCTTTCTGCTCACGGGTCTGATTTTAGCCCTTTTGGCGGCTGGCTTTAACGACTTCTTCCTGCTCGACGCTTTTTCGGCGGTTTTCGCGCTTTTCTTACCAGAAGCAACAGGGGTTTCCATCTCGATTCCGAATACACTCGCCAGATCTGAGTCGTCAATGACCCTTGCGCTTTTCTTCTTTGCCTTTTTAAGCAGTTTCCTGGTCTTGTCTTCCACCGTTTGCGTTACCAGGTCGCCAATGTTGACTTTTCTCAGTTTGAAAAAGAGACTCGGATCTTCATCCAATCTGGCCCCTATGCCGTAAAGCGTGGCAGCCACATGCTTGCACATATAGGCCCAATCAGGGCAACTGCAACTAAAATCGATCTCTTTTGGCGATGGAAACAACCCCCTCCCTTCAGCCATAAAGATCTCTCCCAATGCCTTGGGGAACTTGCCCATCAAAAGCTCGGAAAGCGAGTCGAGTTTGCCTTCACATGCCTCTTTGATATCTTTCCAGATATCCTTGCTTATCCCCTTTATCTTAATGACAACCGAATATGGCTTTGACGCGGTTCCCTGCACCATGGATTTTACTTCACCTGAATTTATTTCAAGATCCAATACCGTCCCATTGCGAACATAACTTCGTCCGCGCCCTATGCGGTTGCTGTAATCCGCGTATCGCTCAAGATTGACATTCCATGATTTGCCCCACCAGGTGCGCGCAATAGCGCTCCCTTCAATCACAATAGGCTTGATACCAGGATTTTTCTTCAGGAGCTGTTTTAGCTTCCTGGCCGCCTTTGCTCTTTTTTCTCCCACGGATACGTAACGAGGAAAACGCCCATACCACATAATGCCCTCCTTTTTTCTCAAAGTCTGAGGCTGAAAAGATCCATTAATTCATCATTTTTCATTTCGGTTATCCAGGCTTCGCCTGTACTGGCAATAACGTCTTTGGATAATCTGGACTTTTCTTCCAGCATCATATCAATCTTTTCTTCTACGGTGCCTTTTGTTAGAAACTTATGCACAATAACATTCTTCTTCTGCCCGATCCTGAACGCGCGGTCGGTGGCTTGATTTTCTACAGCGGGGTTCCACCACCGGTCAAAATGAATTACATGGTTTGCTTCAGTCAAATTCAAACCAAGACCACCTGCTTTTAAGGACAAAACCATAAATGGTACATATTCAGGACGTTGAAACTGCTCAATAATCTTTTTCCTTTTGCCTACAGGTATGCTCCCGTGCAATATCAACCCTTTTCGTTTGAATATGCCTTCAAAAAACGCACGAAGAGGTTCTGTCATCTCCTTAAACTGAGTAAAAACCAGGACTTTTTCCCTTTTTTCATATATTATCTCGCAAATCTCACGGAGTCTGCCAAACTTTCCGCTGTCGCTTTCTTCATATCCGCCGGTCCCAAGATATTGATCCGGGTGATTACAGATCTGCTTGAATTTCATCAAGGAAGCCAGGATCATTCCCTTCCTTTGAATCCCCTCTGTTTCGGCAATGGTTTCTTTCAGGTTGTTGATCAATTCTTGATACAAAACGATTTGCTTTTTGCTGAGAGTGGCGTATGTTTTCATCTCTACCTTGTCCGGCAGATCGGAAATAACCGATTTATCGGTTTTCAAACGCCTCAGGATATAGGGACTAATGAGCTTGCGCAATTTTGAGTAGCCTGATCGATCTTTCTTTAGTTTTTTTGAAAACGCCCTGAACTCACTGGCGTCTCCCAGGAGTCCCGGGTTCAAAAAGTCGAACAAAGACCATAGGTCTGAAAGGCGATTTTCGATCGGGGTCCCGGTCATTATGATTCTATTCCGGGCGGTAAACTTCTTTATTGCCCTTGTTTGTTTTGTCCCCGGATTCTTTATGACCTGTGCTTCGTCAAGGATAACATAGGCCCACGAATATGATTGAAGCCATTTGTATTTTTGGGCCAAAGCATATGTGGTTATTACAAGATCGTACGAATCCAGGGAGTTCTTGTCTTTGGCCACGACTTTTTTAGTCGTATGCGCCTCCGGATGAGCGACAAAAAATTTGATCCTGGGGGAAAAACGCCGGATTTCATTAACCCAATTGGAAATAAGGGATGCCGGTATTACCAGAAGGCTGGCCCTGCCTGGTTTCCTGGATTTTATGACACTCAAAAAAGCCAGCACCTGGACCGTCTTACCCAGGCCCATATCATCAGCCAAACACGCCCCAAACTGTAGTGAATGCAGCAAGTGAAGCCAGTTCAATCCCTTTTGTTGATATTCTCTGAGTTCCGCCTTAAACGTCCTGTCAGCTTTTATTGACGTGATCAAATCCGGGTTGAGCAGCTTTTGAATTACCGATTCCAACCATTCTCCGTTTGACACGCTGGTGTCCGCCCCTTCAGCGCAGGCGTCCAATATCCCTTTCGGGTTAAGCTGTAGACGCAGAGCATCTCTTAAACTAAGGCCGTCTCCATCCATCATTTTTCTTGCCTTTTCATAAGCATCAAGTGTTTGCCTTAGTTTTTCCGGATCTACAGCCACCCATTTGTTCTTTATATATGCAAGGCCTTCTGATTCTCGCAACAATCGTCTCGCTTCTTCTTCTGAAATCTGCACATCCCCAAGAAACAACCGCGCATTAAACCTCAATATCGCATCCATGCCGATAAAAGACGGCCGGGAATCACCAACACTGATATTCAGCCTCAGGCTTGAGGTATTGCCTTTCCACCAGTTGGGAATTCTGGACAAAATCCCGGACTCCTCATAAATCGGTATTTCCTTCAAAAACGAAAATGCCTCCCCAGCGGACCAGGCAAGAGGGTGAAACAACTCTCCGGTTTCAAGAAGCTGCGCAATCAAAGGGCTCTGTTTCGCGGCCAGATGGACAGTAGCAAGGAGCTCCAGTAGTTTGTTACTATCTTTTCCATATTCTTCCAGGGCGTACTTGAGAGGGAGATGTTTGGACTTTCCCTGTTTGCTGAGCCTGGTCGAATAGGTTGCCAAAAAGGCAAACGGGTAGTCATTATCTTTATTCTCCACCAGATGGAAAAACACGCGGCCGATAAGATGCACATCAGGGCTATACGTTTTGATAAAATTTGCAACAGTTCCGTCATAGAACTTAATTGTGTGTGCAAATCTCTTGTTGAGTCCTGACCATATAGTTTCAAGTAATTCCTTGTTTAAGTACTCAAAACCCGTCATTAACGGAGCGCTATCGAGTCTTTGGCGGAGTTCATCTTCTTCAATGGAAATATCTATTCTATGACGAATAATTTCCAAATCGGGCGTTTGGCTTAACTTGTGGGCAAATAATCCGGCAAAATTTCGCCAATAATCAAGAGAGGGGGAGATAGAGACCCGCTTATCGCAAAAGCCTGAAAACAAAAGCCAGGAATCAGGATCAGAAATGAATCGCTTGGATATTTCTTCCTGCAACAGCCTGCTGCTCTTGTTTATGTTTTCTTCTGCATCGGTCCATTCCAACTGTAATGAACCATTCGGCATTACAACAACAATCAATTCCCGATTCATTATCACGACCTTGTTCAAACTTTTTCAAGCCATTATGTTGGGTTTCGCCCTTTTTGTTTTCGAGGAAAGCAGGCATGTCATACCTTTGTAGGTTGGGTTGAGGTACGACACGAAGTGAAGCCTGCGCTCAACCCAACATCATTGTGACGGGCTCAACCCAACGAAATCTGTTGGTGGCCGAAGTTAGAACCAACCCCGAAATTCCTATACAATCAAGTTGCGGCACCAGCCGTCTATATAAGCCAAGACCTTAACATTTGTGTCAAGCCCGCCCTTCTTTTTTTCAATGGTCCAATCACCATCTCGAAGTATCCACAAACGACTGTGCTGGTTATACAGGACACTTGGGAACGTTACCAGAATAGTTGCGACTCGTCGTTCACCAGGCTCAAAATATCCTTGACTCGCTTCTTGATGCGATAGGAAAACTGCGGCGAATCGAGCATTCGCGACAATGCCTTTTCGGCGATATCGGCTGGCGATTTTTCAAAGAAGCGGAACACGGCAGTATACCAACCCCGAGTTGTATTGTTGGATGGCGTCCGGAAAAGGTCTTTCACCAGCAGATGCGCAAGCTTTAGCCGAAATTTCTGTGTGTGGCTGATTTCTCTGAGAATCTCGACCCTGAAGTGGGTTTGCTCCACTGTCGTTGGAGGGGGTAAATCCTTTAGGTAGCCGTAAAGAGCATAAAAGGCAGCCCGGTTTTCATGACAGACTAAGCCTCCCAAACTTCTTACGGCTTTTTCACGCGCTTCCGGAGTCTTTGCATTGTTCAGTTTTTCCACGTAGTCTTCCACCGGCACGTTGGCCCAATCGATCTTGTCGACCATATCTTCCAAGACGGCCTGTTGAAACGTCTCTGCTGTCAAGTCTCCGTCCCTGGCCAGTTTCTCAATGGCACTGCTCAACTCAGGCGATAAGGGGACATCTTCGGCAATGCCCTCTGCGGGATCAAAATCAGGACAGGCCTCCTGTTCCCAGTCAAATCGTTTTTGGTTTACAAGTTCCTGGCAACGAGAAAAGTTCTGATTCTCCAGCAGATCGTCGAGGTAGGGCTCAAATTCAGGATCATTCAGACAGATTGCAAAATCGCTCGCGAAAGGCTCGGAAGGGAAGCTGTAATTGCAATTAGTGCAAATTTTTAGGAGTTCAGGTTTATCGGAATTCGTACTCATCATGTTCCTCCACATCGAAAATCTACCTTAACTTAAGACAAGCCCCGCCCACACTCGCTGCATGTGGTGGCTTGTGCCTCGATAAACTCAGTGCAATAGGGGCATTCCCGGGTATGGCTAATTTCGTGTATCCTTTTGATTGCGTCGCGTACTTCGGCTACGATACGTTGATCTCTAAATTGGTGGTTGCGCAAGGGCTCAATAGTTTCGACCTGACCCAGCTCTCCTATCAGTTCAACTGTCTTCAAGCGGACCTTGTAATAGACTTTGTCATCAAAGAGATTGGACAGAAGCGCTTTGACATTTTTCGACTCAAAGCACCGCACCAGCTCTTGAACAGCAGGGTCCGCGGCTGTTCCCCTGGCCATGTCTGTGGCTATGACATCTTCGTCAACAATTTCCGACTTGCCGTCAGAAAATGAAAAGACCATCATCATCTCTGTTTTTCGTGAACCAGGAAAACAGATACATCTATATGAACACTTCCGGCCATAGTCCCTTTTCATGCTTTCCCAGCCGTTGACAAAGGCAGGGCATTTGTCATTGAAACAAACAAAAAAATAAGGCGTGCCCCACCCCGAACCGCAAGAGAGGCCTGTATCAGCGCATTCTGATATGTTCATCTCCTTGCCGCAATGCGGACATACCGGCCTCTCGGCAAATATTACCTTTTCATAAACATCAGCTTTTGTGACTACCATTTTGGGTTTTACTCCTTGACGTCTCAGAGGTCTAAACTGGTCAGAAGTTCTTCGGCCGCGCGCTCTCCGGCACGGACACAGTCCGGAATACCTACGCCTTCAAAACCATTGCCCCCAAGCTGCAAACCTTTGTGCTCGCTAAGGCGCATCCGCATGGCCGCTACTCTCTGAAGGTGGCCAACATCGTATTGCGCCATCGATTCCGGCCAACGGTGCACCATGGCAAAATATGGGGCCGTGGAAATGCCCAGCAAATCGTCCAGGTCGCTACGAGCAGCAATAATCAGCCCTTTGTCATCGTGCTGCATCATTTCCGGATGCAACGCCCCGCCCATAAAGGCACGCAGCAAGACATACCCGTCCGGTGCCCGGCCTTCGTATTTTATGCTACTAAACGATGCAGCAATAATGCTGCGCCTTTCGGAGATCGGAACGACGAGTCCAAAAGCGTCCAGGGGATGTGCCACTTGTTCACGTCGGTAAGCAAGATGGACAACAGCGGAAGAGGCATATTGAACCGCTGACAACTGCGCAGCCAGTTTTGTATCTACCCCGGTCAGCAACCTTGCCGCGTGTGGGGAGGGACCGGTGATAATGACGCCATCGGCTTCCATGGACGTACCGTCTTTCAGTTCAACGCTCCAGCAAGGAATCGCACTAGCGTTGGCCTTCTTGTCTACCCGGACAACATGCTCGTTCAATCGGAAACGAACATGATTCAACCGATCCCTCAGGGCGTTAATAAGTGTCTGCAAGCCGTCCCTAAGGGTCACAAACATGCCGTAACGTGCCCCACTGTCCCTTGTTTTGTGTCGTTTCCCTTCGCGCAGCATCCCCTTGATCACACTGCCGTACTTAGTTTCCAGATCGAGGAAGCGGGGCATGGTTGCCCGCAGGCTGAGCCTCTCCGGTTTTGCGGTATAGATACCGCTGATCAGGGGCTGCACCACGCGGTCCAGTGCCTCGTGCCCGAATCGCCGGGTGACAAAGGAGGCCAGTGATTCGTCCTCATTCACTTTCCTCGCGGGCAGGAACATCTCCATCCCCATTCTGAGCTTACCGGGCAAAGAGAAGAGAGGTGAGGTAATCAGCGGCATGAACTTCGTGGGCGCCATCAGGAGGAACCCTTCAGGAATCGGCATCAACTTGCCCCGGCGCACGACCAGTGCACGGCGGTGGGCCTCACTGGTTGACAGCAGTTCTGATTCCAGCCCGAGGCGCCGGGCCAACGACAGGGCCCACGGTTTGGCGGTGATGAAGTTGTCAGGGCCAGAATCGATCAAAAACCCATCCTGTTTGACGGTGTGAATCACACCGCCCAACCGATCGCGAGCCTCGATTAATGTGACGTCCAATAGGTGATTTCGTTCACCGCTCAACTCGGATAGCCGGTAGGCGGCGCTAAGCCCGGTAATGCCTCCTCCAATGAGGATAATACGTTTAGTCTGTTCTTGATCGACCATTTTTGCAACTAACCTAATCCGGACAAGCCGGAACCAAAAGGGTTGCAAAGTCTTAGCGGACTACCAAAATAAGCACGAATTCTAGAACGAGTTAATATCCAATGTCGAATTCTCAATGTCCAATTTTCAAGTATTTATAAGAGGGGAGTTCCCGCCTTCCGTTCTCTATGCCTTCTTCGATTCTGCTGTCACAATGCTCTTGGCAAAGATAAGGATCAACTCCTGACACTCCGAAAGTCCCAACTCCACTTGAGTTGCAGGCCTTATGAATGACTTTCTTAAGGATTATGCGCAACCATACCCTGGTCTCACGTAACTCCTTTAAAGCTATTTTCATTTTATGAATAAAATCTCTTCTGGACTCGGCGCTTTGTGCCTCGCCATAGTTTGGTGCTGGCGATGTGCCAGAACGAAGAAGTTGCCCTGCTATATGATTCCCTGCCCGCGTACTGGGAAGTGCTTCAACTGTATCAATCATTGCAACGGCAAAATCAATGAGTCGGTCTTCTAAATCGTATTCTTTTGTTTTCTTGCCCATTTGCTCCTCCTTTATTCATTGGACATTGGAAATTGATCATTGAGAATTGGATATTGGATGTTTTTCCGTGTCGACGATCTTTTGTCAATGTTACGTCGCTAAGGTACTAATACCTTCCTTACCAGATCTGCCAGCGCGTCGATAAATACCTGGTGGTCACTAACGGTCCTGGCACGCAGCAAGGTGATGCCGGCCTGTCTTGCCGTCTCCATTGCTTCGATGTCAAGGTCGTACAACACCTCGATATTGTCGGATACAAACCCGATCGGCACGGCAACCACATGCTTAACCCCGCGTGCCCCGAGCTCTCGCAAGACATCGTTAACGTCCGGCTCCAGCCAGGGATCTTGAGGCCGTCCGCTGCGGCTTTGGTAGGCCGGTTGCCAGTTCGCATGATCTAGCTTTCTGGCCACAGATGTTGCCGAATGATCCACCTGCCTGGCATAAAGTTCGACCTGGGGATCATTGTACGGGATGCTATGGGCGGTGAAGAGGATATGGGCAGCCTGGCGGTCGGGTGTGGGGAGTTGTTCCATGCATTGCATAATATGGTTTGAGGCGGCTTCGATAAACCCTAAATGGTCGAACAGCGGCCCCGTATACTCGACACTCAGGTTAACGCCGGCCTTGGCAATGGCATTGGCCACATCGGTTTGATACTGATCCCAACTCGATTTGCTCTGGTAAACAGACATGATGAGACCCACTGCCAGGCTTACTCCATCACGGCTCATCTGACGCACTGTGTCTACCAGCAGCGGGTGCCAGTTACGCATGCCTACGTAAACTGGCAATGGCATGCCCTGATTCTTCAGTGTTGCTTTCAAGGCCTGTGCCTGGAGGAAAGTAACCTCGGTCACTGGAGATTTGCTCCCAAAGAGCTCATAGCGACGGGCAACACTCTCAAGGCGTTCCTCTGGGATACGACCTTGGCTGACGTTTATGAGAAACGGGCGGACATCCTCGGGCTTTTCCGGTCCGCCAAAAGCGATTACTAACACAGCATCGAATGTGTTCCGTTTATCCGTCAAGGTTTCAGGAGACCTTTTTTTGAGCTATCAGCGAGCGGACAGTTCGTGGACCGCGTCGACCAGTTCAGCCACATGTTCCGGAGGCATATCAGGCAAGATGCCGTGGCCTAGATTGAAGATGTGTCCGGGCCGTCCTGCGGCCTTGTCCAGAATAGCTTGCACCTGCGCGCGTATCTCCTCAGGCGATGTATACAACACAATAGGGTCAATGTTACCCATAACAGCCACGTCATCACCGAGCACCGA
>JAQYWL010000163.1 GCA_030145035.1 Desulfobacteria bacterium
CGATTGAAACAACATGTCCTCAATGTGGATGCAGTGCTGTTTCTCACCTTTCAACCGAGGAAATCAGGAAAAAGTTCGGCCATGTTCCAAATGTGGAGTTGGAATGTAGTGAGTGTATGCTCAAGTACAGTACTCCCATGAAAAAGGCCTGCCCTGAATGGGACAAGGAATGCAAGATGGAGCAGTAAGAACTTTTGGCTCCGGTTCGCTCCGGAATTGGCTTCTGGTCCGTAGGCTCACGGCCCGTACTGGTTACGCGTCGGCGGGCTCGTGGAGCCTATGGCTCGGGCGGAAAAAAATTTCCTTGGCCGGCACAGAGGGAAAAAGAATGTTGTGCTCTCCTTTGTTCCTGCGGCGTGGACGCCTGTTTGTTCAGATCAGTGGCCTGGCTACAATATCGTGAAACACATTCTGTTTTCAAGGCGTCAGCGGCAATAGCAAATTTCCAAATGTTCTAAACTTAGGCAACGGTATTTGGTCGTTTTGAGAATTTGGACATTGGAATTTAGAATTTGTTTTGGATTTCGTGTTTTGGATTTCGTGTTTAAAAATCAAGGGTTTTCGGCCAGACACTAGTCAAGTAAATTGCCATACAATCAAGGTACAATAAGAAAAAGGGGAATCTCATGACTACGATCAAGATAAAGGGGATGTCGTGCAATCACTGTGTCATGGCCGTTACTAAGGCCTTGAATGAGATTGACTGGATCAAAGACGTCAAGGTGGACCTTGCAAAAGGTGAGGCTGCTTTTGATGAGGAAAAGGCCGTTGACATGGCCCTTGTAAGAGAACGGATCAAGAAGGCAGGATACGAAGTTGTCTAGTAAAGTTACACTCGACATTAGCGGCATGACCTGTGCGGCATGTGTTCTGCGTGTGGAGCAAGGGCTGAAAGACCTTGATAGTGTCAAGAAGGCTTCAGTCAATTTTGCCACAGAGAAGGCAACCGTTGAATATGATCCTTCTGTCCTTGACCTTGAGAGCATTACCGACAAGGTGAAGGACCTGGGCTATGAAGTCGTGAGGTTGGAAGAATCTGATGGTGGTGTTGAAAAGACGACAATCTCAGTCGGGGGCATGACCTGTGCGGCTTGTGTGAGACGTGTGGAATTGGCCTTAAAAGCGATTGACGGTGTCAAGGATGCGAGCGTCAACCTTTCCACTGCCAGGGCCACGCTCATTCACGGGCCTGACTGGGTTGGCGTGGAAGCGCTAAGACGGGTGGTTTCTGATGCTGGCTACAAATTCTTGGGCGTGCTTGGGGAAAGCCTGGAGGACCCTGTTGAGACTGCCCAGAAAAGAGAACTCAAAGAACTGAAAATCAAGTTCAGTGTTGGCGTGGTCTTTAGCATCGTTATCTTCATGGGTTCCATGCAGGACTGGTTTCCGTGGCTCCGGTCGATTCCCAGGCAGGTGATGCTTTTTTGCCTTTTTGTGCTCACGACCCCCGTTGTATTCTGGGTCGGGA
This sequence comes from Desulfobacteria bacterium, assembly GCA_030145035.1. Classification (GTDB taxonomy): domain Bacteria; phylum Desulfobacterota; class Desulfobacteria; order Desulfobacterales. The sequence continues at coordinate 1,469 of JAQYWL010000163.1, forward strand.
GCCGGTTTTATGTAGGGGCTGTCAAGGCTGCCAGGCAAAAGACCACAGACATGAATACTCTGGTAGCTGTGGGGGCTTTTTCAGCTTACTTCTATTCTGCCTTGGTTACCTTCTTGCCGCAGGTTTTTGCAGGTGCGGGCATAGCTCCACACGTATATTTTGACGGTGCAGCCATGATCATAACCCTTATTCTCCTGGGGCGCCTGCTGGAGGCCAAGGCCAAAGGAAAGACTTCCATGGCTATCAAAAGGCTGATGGGGCTCAAGCCAAAGACTGCACGAGTCATCCGGGATGGTAAGGAAATCGACATACCTATCAAGGCCGTGATCAAAGGAGACCTCATCCTGGTTCGGCCGGGAGAAAAGATCCCCACCGATGGGGTGATTGTTTCAGGGTCATCTTCAATCGACGAATCCATGCTCACCGGAGAAAGCATTCCCGTGGCCAAGGAGACGGGAGGCGAGGTGTTTGCGGCAACGCTCAACAAGAGCGGGAGTTTTACCTTCAAAGCAACCAAAGTGGGAGCCGAGACAGCGCTTGCCCAAATCATCCGGCTGGTCGAAGAGGCTCAGGGGTCCAAGGCTCCTATCCAGCGGGTGGCGGACAAGGTGGCATCCATCTTTGTGCCTGTGGTTTTTGGCATAGCTGTGCTGACTTTTTTGATCTGGTACTTTTTCGTACCAGAGCCGATCTTCAGCCGCGCCTTGCTTAATTTCGTGTCGGTCCTGATCATTGCCTGTCCCTGTGCCATGGGCCTGGCAACACCCACCGCCGTCATGGTGGGTACGGGATTGGGGGCTGAAAACGGTATTTTGATCAAAGGTGGGGAAAGCCTGGAGAGGGCTTATAAACTGACGACTATTGTTTTTGACAAGACCGGCACCCTGACTAAGGGAGAACCCGAGGTTACAGACATATTGACCGGAGGAGGCATAGAACAACACGATATTTTGAAAATGGCCGTTTCCATTGAGGCCGTTTCTGAACACCCCCTGGCCCAGGCCATTATTGAAAAAGGCCGCCAACAAGAATTGGACCCTGATCGTGTTGAGGACTTTGAGGCCCTATCAGGCCTTGGGGCCAGGGCAGTACTGAATGGCAAGGAATGCCTTTTGGGCAACCTGCGGCTTATGGAAAGAGAGGCCGTGGCAATGAATGGGTTTAACGAGAAGGCCAAAAGACTTGCCAGTGAGGCCAAGACGTGTGTTTTTGTGGCCGAGGCAGGCCGGGTTGTTGGCCTTATTGCCCTTTCAGATATGCCCAGGGCATCTGCACACACCGCAGTCTCCGGGCTGAAGGACATGGGGATGAATGTGGCCATGATCACCGGAGATAACGAAAAAACGGCCCGAGCCGTTGCTGGTGCTGTCGGCATCGATCAGATACTTGCCGAGGTGCTTCCCGGTAACAAAGCCGATGAGATAAAGCGGCTCCAGGCTCGGGGTCAGATCGTCGCCATGGTTGGAGACGGTATTAATGATGCGCCGGCTCTCACAACGGCAGACATCGGGATCGCCATTGGCGCAGGGACAGATGTGGCCATGGAAGCGAGCGACATTACGCTGATCAGAGATGATTTGCGATCGGTTCCCGTAGCCATCAGGCTCTCGTTTCAGACTATGAGGGTAATCAAACAAAACCTTTTCTGGGCATTTTTCTACAACAGCCTGGGGATTCCCATTGCAGCCGGGGCCCTGTATCCCTTTTTTGGAATCCTTTTGAATCCGGTAGTTGCGGCCGCTGCCATGGCCATGAGCTCGGTCTCTGTGGTTAGCAATTCGTTGCGCCTGCGCAAATTTCGGTTTGGGTAAAGATAAAGGTTGCAACACACATTTCATGAATCCGTGTTTCTTGGTAACTACTCAGGTTCAAAGTTCCAATTCAGCCGTTAGGCCGTCGTAGCCTGCGGCCACTATGGCGAAGTCGGCTCGTAGCCATTGGCTACTATGGCGAAGTCGGCGGTTCACCCTGGCCCAGACCCTGGCCCAGACCGGGTTTTTCTCTCCGTGGCATTGTCCAGCTTCTGTCGCGCCAGGGCGGGCCGGGTTTTTCTCCACTGGGCATGGTCCAACTTCCCTGGCCCAGACCGGGTTTCTCGCTGCTGGGCATTCTCCGGCTTCTGTCGCGCCAGGGCGGGCTGTCGCACCAGGGCGGGCTTTAGCTCACTCCTGCCCGCCATTGCCATGCATGCCGGCATATACGCCGTATACTGCGCCAGGCGGGTTAGACACTTTAGGCACTTTAGTTCACTTGTTGTTGAACATAGCACGAAATTTTCTGCCAGAAAAAACACGAATTTCAGAACCAAGGAACTAATATTCCTTTTTTTTCGGGCTGTCGCCCAAACACCCGTGGACCTATCGAATTGAAAAAGCCGTCAAGAGGGAGTGAGGTTTGCATTGTGCAGATCTGGGCATCAGGCTGTTAACGGGTAACCCCTCAATTGGAAAAAACGCTGTCATCGGTTAAGTAAGGTAGCCCCATTGTGCAACTCAGTATTTTCAAAAGGCTAACCCTCGGGTACTTAGCGATTATGCTCCTTATCATCTTCCTGGGAGTATATGTGACTATAAAGTTGAATCAGTTAAACCGCATCGCCCGTGCAGTAATATCCGTAGATAGCGCTGCCATAGGACTCACGGAAAACCTCTTAGAGGCCTTGTTTTCTCAAGTGGGCTTTGAAAAAAAATATCTTATTTCAAGAGACCAGGACTTTTACCAAAAGTTTCAGGAAATACAGGAATATTTTTCAAAAGATCTGGAAAGACTTGGGAGTCTTATGGATACCTCAAAGAAAAAAAGATTGTTTGGCCAGGCAACAAAAATGTATGGCCACTATTTTTCTTTAGTTAAAGAGGAATCTATTTTTATGACCAATGGCCAGGATTACTCGTACGAAGAATTTAAGGGAAAAAAGGGGGAAATCGTTGATGACATTAACCGGAAACTAAGAGAAATTATTCAAATGGCCAGGCTGGATAGGGATAAAAAATTGCAGGCTTCGAGCCGGATAAGTTCCCGGGTTTTAAAAATTGCCACTGTTACCGCAGCATTGGTTATCGTGATGGGAATTCTTATATCTTTTTTTAACACCAGAAGTATAAATAATCCGATTCGAGTTTTACAAGAAAAAACAAAAGAAATATCTGATGGTAAATTCGAAGAGGTGCCGAATATTTCTTCACCTCCGGAGATCAAGGAATTGGTGAACGCCTTTAACTTGATGTGCAAACGGCTAAAAGAGCTAGAGCAGATGAAGGCGGACTTCATAAGTCATGTATCCCATGAACTCCGTACCCCATTAACTTCTATCAAAGGAGCTTCCAGTATGCTGCTAGAAGGCGTCTTTTTGAGTATGCCGGAAAAGCAGAATAAGCTTTTGACGATTATAGAAGAAGAGTGTGAAAGATTAATAGAATCGGTTAATAGCATTCTGGATCTTTCATGTATGGAAGCTAAAATGATGGATTATTACTTTAGAGAATGTCAGCTTATTCCGGTAATACAGGAAACCGTTTTAAGGTTTACGCCTATTGCCCTTACAAGTCGAATTGACCTTGAGTTAAAGCTTCCTCCTGACCTGTCTCTGGTCAAAATAGACGAGCAGAGAATTCGCCAGGTCATAGAGAATTTGTTGGGGAATGCCTTGAAATTTACTTCCGAAGGAGGCAGAGTCATTATTTCTGCTGCACTTAAAAGAAACCGGAAAGCATATGTTGAGGTCTCTGTTTCAGATACCGGCTGTGGAATTCCCAAGGGCGACTTGAAAAAGATATTTGATAAATTCAAAAGAACAGATGCAGGAAGGAAAGCAGCCGGAGGAACCGGCCTGGGCCTTTCAATTGCAAAACATATCATTGCGGCACATGGAGGGAAAATATGGGTAGAGAGCGAACCAGGAAAGGGAAGCACCTTCTTCTTTTCCCTGCCTGTTGTATAGCCCTGCTCCTTGGAACTTGGGGGTGTACTCATTTTCCGGAAAAATGGAAAGGTGAAGGACGTCTTGCAAGGGCCGGGACCCTTTTGGTCAAAGGAGAATATGGAGCATCCCTGAGGGAGACAAAGGAAGTGTTAAGGCTATATCCACGAACTCTGGGTGATGAAGCGCTCTTTCAGATGGGGCTAATTTACGCTTGTCCCAAGAATCCAGACCAGGATTACCAGAGATCCCTGAAACGCTTTCAAAGGGTAATAAAGGAATTCCCCAAAAGTAGGGTAAAGAATCAAGCAGAGGTATGGGTCTTATTAATACAAGAGATAATGGATAAAGAGAGGGAAATTGGTGAGTTAAAGCAAAAAAATAGCCACTTAGGGAAGGCGCTCAAAAAAGAGAAAGAAAACGCAAAAGAATTAGAAAGCCAGGTAGAGAAGTTAAAGGACCAATTATTGAGGCTAAAGGAGATCGACCTGGGGATCGAGAAAAAGAAAAGATAATCGTTCACGGTGAACTCTGAACCTGTGAACGCCTACGATAATTGTGAGGGAAGAAGATGGATAAGATTTTGGTTTTAGATGACGATCAAAACCTGCTTAATGTGATAAAGATGAGGCTGGAGGCCAGTGGTTATAAGGTTGCCACGGCTATTCAGGCGGAAACGGCGCTGGAAATAGCCAAAGAGGAAGGAATCGATTTGGCCCTGGTGGATCTTAAACTTGCCGGAAAAAATGGGATTGAGGTGATGCAAGAACTGCATCAAATAGACCCTCAGATGCCCATTATTATCCTCACTGCCTATGGAACGATTAAAACGGCGGTAGAGGCCATGAAAAGAGGGGCGTACAGCTATTTAAGCAAACCCTATGACTATCATGACCTGTTATTGCAAATAAAAAACGGATTGGAAAGGAGTCGGCTTTCAAAAGAAGTTCTGAGACTCAGGGATATGGTCGAGGGAAGATACGGTTTCAAGAATGTTATTGGAAAAAGTGAAAAAATGAAAAAGGTGCTGGCGCAGGTCAGGCAAGCGGCTGAAAGTGAATCGAGTGTCTCTATTGAAGGAGAAAGCGGTACGGGTAAGGGGTTGATTGCCAAGGCCTTACATTTTGCAAGTTCAAAAAAAGATGGGCCATTTATTGTTATCAACTGTGCGAACATCCCTGAGAATTTATTGGAAAGTGAACTCTTTGGTTATGAAAAAGGAGCGTTTACAGGGGCCACTCGCAGTAAGAAAGGGCTTTTTCGCCAGGCCCACAAAGGCACCATCCTTCTGGATGAAATATCGGAAATGCCTCTATTCATGCAGGCCAAGCTGCTTCGGGTATTGGAGGAAAAGGAGTTTTATCCCTTAGGGGGAGAAAAACCGGTAAAGGTGGATACAAGGTTAATAGCGGCTTCCAATAAAAAAATGAAGGAAGAGGTAAAAAAGGGTCGTTTTCGAAAAGATCTCTTTTATCGAATCTATGTTATTCCTATAGAACTTCCTCCCCTGAGGGAAAGAAAAGAGGATATACCTCTGCTGGCGGAACATTGTTTAAAAAAAATTGCGAACGACAACAAAAAGGAGATAAAAGGTTTTTCTCCAGGTGTCTTACAAAAACTGATGCTCCACTCCTGGCCCGGCAATGTTAGGGAGTTGGAGAATACCATTGAATGTGCGGTTGCCATGGCAACGCAGGATGTCATCACCGAAGATTTGATCCTTCCCACCCAAACAACCGACGGAGAGCGTTTAAGGCCTTTAGGAGAGGCGAAGAAGGGTTTTGAAAGAAACTACGTTATTCAACTCATGGAACTTACCAAGGGCAATATTAGCCGGGCATCAAAACTGGCAGGGAAATACCGAGCCGATTTTTATGACATTTTAAAAAAACATGATCTGAATCCACAAGATTTCAGGAAAAAGTAAAGTCAGTATTTCCTTTTCATATTCAAGATACGTCGAACAGACGCAGTTGCCTTTCTCCTTTCATCCTCTGATTCTCGCACGGCCTTTAACAGGGCCCGATAGGCCTTCTCCATCTTCAACCGATCATGGCATATCAATGCGATATCAATTTCAGCATCTGAGATTCTTCTGACCGTAGTTTCAACATCAAAGTGTTTGTCGATAGCCCCCATCTCAAGGTCATCGGTCATGGTGATTCCTTTGAAGCCCATGGTCCCCCGCAGCAGATCCCTTGCAATGACCGTGGAAAGACATGCCGGCCATGCGGAGTCAAGATCTCGATAGACCACGTGCGACAGCATCACAGCCTCCACACCGCTTCCAATGGCGGCACGGAAAGGGACCAGGTCAGTCGAATCGAGTAGCCGGCGATCCACGTCGAGGTAAGGAAGATCAACATGAGAATCGGCTGTTGTACGGCCTATGCCGGGGAAATGCTTGGCAGTAGCCGCAATTCCGTTGTTTTGAAGAGTTTCAATAACTGCCTTGCCAAGGTATGCCACAAGTTCCGGCTCCTCTCCAAAAACCCGATCTGCCATAACGGAATTGAGCCCCTGCGGAGCCACGTCTAATACCGGCGCAAGATTCACGGTAATCCCAGCGCCTTTGAGTTCCCGTGCCGTTATTGTACCAAACTCCCTGGCGGCCTTCTCGGATCCGGCTGCCCCTATGGCCGGGTTTCCCTGAAAAACCGTAAAGGGGGGTCCCAGCCGAGCCACCGGACCACCTTCCTGATCAATGGCAATCATAAGCGGCGGGCTACCACTTTCCTTGGCACAGGCCTGTGCCGCCCGGCAAAGCTCGGACACCCGGGCGGGATCGGACACATTCCGTTTGAA
>JAQYWL010000064.1 GCA_030145035.1 Desulfobacteria bacterium
CATTGGAGTTTATCCGAGGAGACATCTTCTTGATGGCTTCTTTTATTTTTTTCATATAGGCTTTGACTTTAGAAGCAATATATTTGCTCGCTATATAACCTGTAAATCCAAAAAAAAGTGTAGACAGTACCTTAGTGTATTTAAGAATTTTATTTAGATAGGGAGCAACAAACGGATATATTGATGTCGGCGTTGGATGCGTCCAGCCAGAATCAACTTTTTGATCCTCACTTGCTATTGCTTCTGAAATATAACCAGGCTTAAATATTCTATTGGCAATGCTTTTTGTATGGTCATAGTGCACATCTTTATTGTATCTTTGGATTGTCTGAGAGCTTACTTTTTGACTTACTTGTTTGCTCACATTCCCCATATTTTTTGTTGTGGATTGTTGCTGCTGGACCACATGGGTTAATTCATGGGCCAGGAGTCTTTTGCCGGATGATGTGCCTGTATTATATCTTCCTGTACCAAAATAGATATCCGTTCTATGGGTAAATGCTTGCGCATTTAATTCTCTGTTAATCTGAACAGCATTGCTGTTTGTATGTACCCTCACCTGACTAAAGCCATATCCAAATCGGGGCTCGAAAAAGTTTCGGACGGATTCAGGCAGAGGCTGACCTCCCCTTTTCAAAGATTGAATGCGCGATTCAAAATTGGGAGTAATTTCTTGACTATGGCTATTCTCTGCTTTGGGTTGAATGTATTCCTCTTCTTCATTCTTTTGCCTTTGTAATGTTGAAGACTCAGCGGAGAGTAATTTTGTCTGGATTGGCTCTTCTTCCTCCTCCTCTTCTGGCTCAACCTGCCTTTGAACCAATGGAGTAATCTCTTCGATAAGCGGTTTGGCCTGAAGCGTTTCTTCTTCCTCTTCCTCTGGTTCCTCTTGACGTTGCACCTGAACTAAAGGTGTAATCTGGCTGACAAGTGGTTTGGGTTGTAACGTCTCTTCCTCTTCCTCCTCCGGCTCAATCTGTCGCTGCACCCCTGGCTCCGGCATGCGCATCACTTCATCTGCTACCCGATCCGCTTCCTGTTCGTACTTGTCATTGGGCTGGCCGATGGTGAGTTTGGCTTGGACGTGCGGGGAGCGCAACACCTGACGGATCTGCGCGCGTTGGATTTGTGCTGTCGGGTCGAAAGAAGGAAGGACCGGTGTACGCCCACGGCGCACAGGAGGCGTTGTCATCTTTGATTTCTTCTCAAACGTTTTCATGGCTCACCACCAATAATAGTCCAGGTTGCTCAGCTTAAGACAGAGGAACAGGACTAATGGAATGGAAAAATTGGTTGGACTACACGATCTCAAGGAGATTAGCTGCCTCCCTTGTCCAACCGGACTTGAGGATTTTCTCTATTACCACGTCTGGGTTAGGAGCGACATTTCCCATAAACACCCCAGCATATCCCAGCACAAAAGCTGCGATACTCGATTCAGTGATTGTATTAGGGAAATGGTTGCCATTCACAACGATTGATTCACAAACAAAGCTACTGCCATTAGCCCTAAAAACATTCTCTGTCACGTTAATAGACTTGTACCCTTCTTCCTGCAATTCATGCGGCGATTCGCCCGTATTAATAATTGACTCAATAATTTGCATGATCGAATAGCCATTTGAGTACACTGCGTAGAAGTCATTTCCCCGAAGGGTGAGGGTGACCGGATCCGTAAAAATGTACTGGTTTTGGTCAGCCCAATTCTGCTTGTTATGCTGTTGCTCCTTATTGGTCTTGCCCCAGTTGAGAGGTCTGTACTTGCCGCCGTAATGGAGAGCCAGATAGCCATCGATGACATTGTCTTCTACCCAACCGCCGACACCTCTCCCTAATGCAAGCGCGTCGGTGTAGTGGAAGACGTAAAAGGTTTTGATGGCTGCTTCGATGCTTTCCAGGATCGTTTTGGTGGTGACCTTAACTCTTTTTATATCGGAGTAGAAGTTTTCGATGGCTGCTTTAGGCCCTGGGGTAAGGCCTCTGATCTTGACTGCCGGGCGTTCCTTAAACCATGCGGTGCGATGGCTACGGGAAAGTCCTTTTATATCCTCTACTACTGATTCCAAAGCCTTGGCAAAAGCGTGTTTGTCCACATAGGGATTCATTTTTGCCAGCTTTTGCAAGTGCTGGCGCGTGTTCTCAGGGATAGGAACGCCTGCAGCCGGCACCAGGTATTCTTCCGCCCTCTGGGGAATGGCTTCAACCCACCAGGCAACCAGCCGATTGTTTCTCCAGCGTAACTTAGTAACTCCTGCTCCTTGCCCGACCGAGACAAGCGGGCCGGTGCCTTCCTGACCTACCGTCCGTATGAAAGTACATCCCTCAGCGGTTACCTCATTTCCCTCCAGGATTACTCTGCCTACGTCGTTGCTGATACTCAGGCCTATATCCCGCATCAAGATCTGGTTGGCACTTAATAGGAACTGCTGGCTACTCTGCTGGATGATACTTCCAGTACCGCAGCCAGTAATCTTGATACTGTTTTTGTCGGTCACTAGCAAATCGCCATTTATCTCGTGGCTGCCTAGTAAAAGGCAGAGACAGATATCTCTGCTTTCTTGCAGCGCGGTAAATGCTTCCTGCAATGTCTCGTATTGTCCGCCAGCACCAACCGTGACTGCGCATCCTTCCCCTGAAGGACGCAGGCACAGGGTATCGACAGCGTCTTGAACGGTATTGATGCCAGGCTGGTTGAGCAAGGTACACTCTGGTTTGGCCGTAAACGAGACATGATCGGCCCGGATGTCGCACAACATGGTCAGGGCGTCCTGCACGGTGGATACAGTCTGGCCTTGATAGAGACTGGTATTGCAAGGCTTTGTGAAGCCTACGTGCTGGGCCTGGATTTCGCAAATTTGGTCCAGTGCCTGTTTCACCGTGCCGACGAAGTCCTTGAAGATGCCATCGGCACAATCCGCCTGGTAGGCAATATGCTCGGCAGCAAGCTCGCACAGCCGATCCAGCGCTTTTTTGACATTGTCATGGCTGGCATCGAAGAGTCCGCTGTCACATTCGGTCTCATAACCCACGTCATTGGCCCGGATATCCGTGAGGGGTGGAAAGCTGTGCCGACGACGATCAGCGTCGTCAAGGAACTGTTCCACAGTGCCATCGCTTTTCACCTGCGCCAGTTGCAAATAATGATGGATGATCCCCTGCGGTTCAACACCGCTCACAATCTCGCTTCCCGGGCCGTGCATCTTTTCTCGAACAGGTGCCAGCCAGTAATCACCTGCGACAAAGGTTTTCCCGGTCAAATCGAGGTAGAGCAACAGTGATTCCAGGTTAGTCCTAAGGCCCGGCCCCAAAAAGACATAACCGGGCGCTGTGGGAGCCACCATGGTGGAGAGTTCCACCCCCTTATCCCGTCCATCTTTCAGGGACCAGTTGCTTCCGGATCTTTCAAGCGTGCAGTAACCGTCCCATCGCCGCACGAATTCCTTTGGCTCGGAGGCGCCTTCAGGGATTTCATAGGATTCTTTCAGGACACCCGTAGAGGGAGCAAAACCCGTGGCCAGATGAACGCCAAGATGTTTTTCACTCGTCTGGTCGAAAAACTCGTAAACATATTTTCCGCTGACAAAACCAGGTGGCATCTCGTCTTCGGCCTTGGCCTCGAACTGTTCGGCGCCGTTTTCACTCGACCACTTGAGAACGATCTCGTCAGGATTGTCGGGAGAGCCTTTTGCCTCGTGCACTTCCACCCGGAACAGGTAATTGCCAACCCTTCCCTCACCGGCAGCAACCAGGCCGGCACAGGGATCGCAGGGATCGCCGGCATCCATGCTTGTGTGTAAATCAAGGTAAAGAAGGGCGTTCCCCTTTTGAGGGATGTCTGCTTCAGGATCAGTGGCATCGGAGCACCACTTGACCTGCAGCATGGTCTGGGTACGGGTGCACGTGTCAGCCCCATGCAGGCCTGCATCACGAAGCTCGAAATCTTCCAGGGAGGTGACGGACCGTTCCCAGACGTCGGCATACACCACGTAAGGCCCGGTAGCCGGCAGTGTCTGGAAGCCGGGGAAATCAGGCTGCTCACTGGCCTCAAATGATGCATGACCGGGTACTTCAGCCCGCACCCCGTCCACATACAGATCACCAGGCTGAATCTGCCGGTCGCCGGTAATGGTAACGGCCCCTGTGCGCGGGTTGCCATCGCCAACTACGTCTACCAGAGCCTGCGCCATCTGCTCCTTCAGGACGTTGACCAGCTCATTCCAGTCCGCGTCGGTGAGCATCCGCCCCTGTTGTTGATAGACGCCCGAATAGCGCCTGCTCTTATGATAACTGTTCCTGGAAATTTGTGTCTTCATTGTTCCCCCGTTGTGTCAAGAATCGTGATTTTCACACGGCAAAGCCGGCAGCCGGTGCAGCCTCAGGTCAGGTACGAGAACCGCCTCAATACCAACGGGCAAGAAATCCTTGAGTTTGTCCTGCACGGCCGCCAGTAGCAGGCTGTGACGCCAGCTATGGTGGGCTCCCATCTCGCCGCCATCCTCGGCGCCGAAACGGATAGCCTCCGGTGTGGCGGGATGTAAAACCGCGCACCCAGGCTCGCCAAAGAGCGAACAGCGTCGCACGACCTTGTCCGCCTCATCAAATTCAAAATCATAAAAAACCGGCGCCTCGATGGCGTTTTTATACGTCAGCAAACCCGTCACCGAAACCCCGGCAGGTATCCTGGAGTAGCGGATACAGTGCGGGTCCTCATCTGTGCCTGGATCGAGCTTTAGCTCTCCCACAAAAAGAGAATCGCTGGCCTGCAACCTGTTGCATTCAAAATTGCCCAGTATGGTGCAGTACTCCAGGCGAGCCAGTCCGTTAACCATAACTTCCCCAATGAGGCAATCTTCGGCCACCAGAACCGGCTCTTCGTCTTCTCCGGCAGCAGGGGGGACTTCGATTTTCAGGTCCTCCACCGCACAACGTACAAGCCTCAAGCGGCCAGCCGTTACTTTGAGCGTTTTGTTGATGATCTGATCTTCCAGGACATGTTCTTTGTCTTCTCCCAACTCCAGACCTTCCTGGGAAGGAAACAAATCCGGCTCGAAAAATCCCATTGGAGGCGGCACAAAAAGCAGTGCCCGCTTGGGATGAAAATGTCCCTGCTTCCAGTTCGGTGTTCGCAAGTCCACACTGCGTTGTGCAATGTCCTCATAGCTGCCCGGAAAACAGGGGGCTCCGTGGGGATTGACCTGGCGCCACCAGGTCTTCTCACCAGCAAAACTGGTCAGTTTTGCAGCGGGGTTTTGTGGAAATTCGCCCGGATCAATACCCAATTGCATGGCCCGTGAAGGGTAACGGAGGTCCACCGTCACCGAGGGCAATCCGGGATGACGGGCCGCCCAGATAGGATGTTCTCTGTAATCATCAAAGACTTCAGACTCGCCTAACGCTCTCGCCGGCAAAAGGGGCATGCCGATATGTGGTGTGGTGGCCACCCTTTTCCACCCTTCCTGGACTTCTACCTCGGTCTGGGACACGGCCTCAGCAATTTGCTCCGCGGCTGTCCGGGTACCCTTGCGTTGCCGCCAGGCCACAGCGTTGGCCACCTCATCGCGCCTTCCCTTTTCATCCGGCGAAACCAGGCGCACATCGAGAAGCTGGGCAAAATAGGGTAGCAGCCAGGCCTGACAGGCTCGACCGTCTTGGGGATTGTCAGGAAAGGAATCGGCCAGGCGCTGATCAAGGGTGTTGCGGAGCAGGTCGAGGAGTTCGCCGCAAGCATCCAGAAATTTTGCCAGATCACCCTGTCCCTTTGACTCGGCGCTGTCCCGGCTTCGATAGACTTCCGGCAACAGGCTATAGAGCTGCTGGCCGGCCTTTGTCTTTATGTTCTTATAAGTCTTATCTGCACTCATCGGCTGGTTTCCCGTTGTATCATTATTAAGACAATTCCGTGACCAACTCCCTCAACGTGACCGCGCCAAAGACCTTTTCGTCCATGGCGATCTGCAGAAGACGAAGTCGGGTCTTTAGCTCCTCAATGAATTCCGTGGTCTCTCCACTCTGCCGGACAAGATCAGCAGAGGCGCTGTGCACCAGGTCCAGCAGGGACCGGTCGAGCAGGAAAGCAAGCGGGGTTCGGTCCATGTCGAACCCGAGAATGACTCCTGCCTTGGTTTTGAACTCCCACAACCTGACCCTGGAGATGCTCACGGTTGTGCGGTCCGGGTCTAAGCCCTGCAAATCCTCGAGAGTGCGCACGCTCAGATTTCGAAGAATGGCGGTATATCGTGATCCGACGCCTTGAATTACCTGGACCGACCGCCTCCCTATCAGCTTGCGGGGTTCCGGTTCCGTGTCTATCGGAGTCAAGCCCGAAGGGGCTGTTACGGTTCCAGAGCCTTCATAATCGACCAGGATCTGTCCGGCGGTGAGCACCTCCTGGTCGTCAGCAGGAACTCTGCGGACGGTCCTGTCGCCATTGATGATGACCTGGGAATGCTCTACCCCTGTCACTGACTCCACCACCTCGTAAACCTCACTCAAGAAAAGGTCCTGGCCTAATTTCCGTTTTTCCAGGGAAAAGGTCTCCTCAAGTTCTGTTTTAACATCGGAAGCGATATCCTCGGGGTCGTATTCCTCGGTGTTGACCGACAGAAGCACATCGAGGGCAAAGGTGCGCGGCTGGTAAGGAAGGACATTTATTTCCACACCGGGAATCGCGCGGGCCAGAAGGAATTCGGTCAGCGTCTGGCCCAGGGTGCCCAAATCTCCTCCTCCGGACGGCACCACCACCACTTCTATTTTTCCGTTTCGTCCGAGTCCTGTTGGGCGGGAAAAGGCACGGGCCTGCCAGACGCTGCTTTGGCTCATGGCCAGGTAAGCAAAATCTATCAGGGATACGGCGCGCTCCAGGGTCAGCAACGTGGCCGGGGCGTTTTCCCGGAGTGACTCTACCCCTTCCATGTCGTTTCCACCGGTGGCCGCCATGGGTTGTCTCACGGCCTTTACCAGGCGGTGCGGTTTGGCAGGTTTGGTAAGACTTCCGGCAGGAAGGTTCCCTTCCAGCCCGGCCCCCACTCGATATATAAGACGCACATTGTTGCTGCCCGTGGGAAGACGCCTGCCGTGGGCGCCGTCGCCAAAGGCGATTTTGAGACATTCCTTCTCTGTCATACGCACTGTGTAATGATGGTCGGTAGGGTCGGAATCGTTAAGACTGCCAACCTGCTGCCAGGTTCTGCCTTCTACCCGGACCTCAATGGCCGCCCTCACCCCGGAATGCTGGGTGGCATCGGGGACAAAGGAAACGTTTTCTTGTTCAAAGACAAAGAACTGGCTTGACTGCGTGGCGTCCCCGCTCCCGAGCACCTTTTCCCCCCTGGTTTCTCCGTGACCAGCCAAGACCACATTGCCGGCTATGAGGCAATTACCATAAGTGAAGCCAGTTGGCAGATCTTGACTTAGGACCAGGTCCTTGTTCTCAGTTTTGGCGACCGTGGTAAAAAAAGAGGCGCTGGGGTCGTCGGCTCTTTCCACGAGCACGGTGCGACCCTTTTCCAGGACATCCGGCGCTTTTGCCAGGGGAATGCAGTCGCCGGTCAAGATCCGGTCGTTTTTCTGCCATCCTTCAAGGCGCAATTCCTCCTTGAAATGGCCATAGACCGTGGTTTCGCCCAGGAAAAAGTCGCTCCCGCCGCGGTCCTGCCAACACTTTGATGCGGTCAGCTCGGCCTTCTCCTCATCCAGATCGACCACCACCGAGGCAAGCCGCGCCCAGGCAACCTGACTACCCGTGACAACAACAGCGAGGTCC
>JAQYWL010000275.1 GCA_030145035.1 Desulfobacteria bacterium
CTGGCAAGGACGTAGTACATCCTGATTATTATCATCTTTTTGAGCAATTCCTGCGAGATGTTCAGACGAGCGGTGAATTTCACGCTGAATCAGTAGATGTCCGCAAGGACGGGACTCCATTCAACATCGAAGTCAGAGGAAGGATGTTTGATTATCATGGTGAACCACATTTGTTGGCTGTTGTGAGAGACATCACCGCCCGCAAGCATGCTGAGGGGGTGCTGCAAAGAGCTCACGACGAGCTAGAAAGACGGGTTGAGGACCGTACTGCCAAACTGGCGAAAGCGAATGAGCAACTGAAGCAGGAAATAGACTAGCGCAAGCGGGGGGAGAAGGGGCTGCAAAGAGCTCACGACGAGCTAGAAAGACGGGTTGAGGAACGAACGGCACAACTTTCAGAAGCTAACAAAGAATTGCTGGATGAGATCACCGAGCGCAAGCATGCTGAGCAAGCCTTGGAGACCCAGGCTAGTGAGCTTGAGGAAGTCAATAGCGCGCTAAGAGTTTTGCTGAAACAAAGACAAGAGGACAGAACAGAGCTTGAAGAAAAGGTGTTGTTCAATGTTAGGGACCAGGTGGTGCCTTACCTGGAAAAAATGAAAAAAAGCGGTTTGAATGCCACACAAATGACCTACTTAACTATAATCGAATCAAATCTAGGTGACATTACTTCACCATTTTCTCGCAGGCTGTCCTACAAGTATTTGAACCTTACTCCCGCGGAGATTCAGGTAGCAAATCTTATAAAGCAGGGAAAAAGCACGAAAGATATAGCGGAATTCTTGAATCTGTCCGCTAGAACAGTTGAGTCTCACAGAAAGAATATTAGGAGAAAAACCGGGATAAAGAACAGGAAAGAAAACCTCAGGACCCGCCTTTTATCCATTCAATAATACGTACTTTTTCTACCCATTTCATACCCACTGATTCAGTCTTGATTTTTCAGGGGCCTTTGGCATCATAAGGGGCAATTCTTCGAGTCTTATTAGTTTGACACCTCGGAATTTCAACAAGCTATTGAAATAATGGCCCTTTACTGACATTACTATCTGTTACCTCGCACACGCAATAATGGAAGGGTGCCTCTAAGCCCATCATTTTTGATCGAACTCGCTTAAACATCTATTTGCCGGCCTCGGAAAAGGCTGTGACAAAAGAGAAGAAGCTGCCTCAAGGGATATTAAGAGGTACGGGGACTGTACTTCTTGTGGATGATGACAATACGATTCTTCAAGTTGGCGAGGAGATGCTAGGTGCGATGGGCTACGAGGTATTGTCGGCCAGAGGTGGGAAAGAAGCAGTGGAAGTTTTTTTAGAGAAAACAAGGACAAGATTGATCTGGTCATCCTAGACATCATTATGCCGGAAATGGGTGGTGGTGAGGTCTATGACAGAATGAAGGAAATCAACCCCAATATAAAGGTCCTCCTTTCGAGTGGTTATAGCATTGATGGTGAAGCCACAGAGGCAATGGAACGGGGTTGTGGTGGTTTCATTCAAAAGCCGTACAATATTGACGGATTATCACACAAGGTAAGAGAGGTTTTGCTATAAACACAGAACTCAGTTGAGCAGTGTCAGGCCAATTCCTTTTCAGGGCCGTTTACGACTGACACAATACGGAGGGCACAATGACCAAGATTCTGATTGTCGATGACCAGCCGTGCGTTCGGGAACTCCTTTCCGAAGAACTGATGCTTGAGGGGTACCGGGTCGCAACGGCAGGCGATGCCGAATCAGTCACGGGACATTTGAGATTTTCAAAACCGGATTTGGTGATTCTCGACCTGTACCTGGACGGGGCTGAGGGATTTGGGGTCTTGCGTGATATCAAGAGGCAAGATCCCGATCTGCCTGTTATTATCTTTACCGCCTATGATGGCTATGTAGACGACCCGCGGCTGTCTCAGGCTGATGGCTACGTGATCAAGAGTATTGTCCTCGACGAACTAAAAGGAAAGATAGCCTATGCTCTCAGACGGACACTGTCGACTCAAGAGGAGGTCGAGGCGAAGATACGTTTTCTCCAATTTAAACGTCTTGGAATTTCTACCACTTATTGAAGTTGCTGCTATTTTCAGGCTATCTTCTTCCGCCTCACAGATGGAATGATGGAACAATTGTGAGTGAAGCGAACTAACTTGAGCATGTCGCGCCAGGGCGGGCAAGGCAGGCCAATTCGGGCAGAGTCCCTGAATTCTACCTGCGGGCACATGATAAGGAGGTGGTGCGTATGGAACTAGTCCCATGGAAGCCGTTTGGAGAACTCAGGATGCTTCGCAAGGAAACGGAAGGTTTTTCGAGTCGATCATTTGACGAGCCGCCTTTTCCCAGACTCGTTTTGGGAGAGTGGGTGCCTTGGGTAGACATATCGGAAACGAAGGGCAATTTTTTGGTCAAAGCCGAGCTGCCTGGTATGGAGGCAAAAGACATTAACGTTAGCACTTCAGGCGACGTCTTGACCATCAGAGGTGAAAAGAAAAAGGATGAGGAGAAGAAAGACGAACATTATCTCTATTGTGAGAGATACCATCGTATTCTTCAAGATTTTCGAATAAGGTCTCCTTGACAAAGCCTCTTTGCTACCTTCCACTTGCCTGTTGTATCCGCGGTTCCTCTTTGGTAAGAAGATATAATGAAATAGAAATAGAAATAGAAATAGAAATAGAAAGGAGAAACAGGGCCATGAGAGTGCAGCTGAAAAGCATTATTTGCGCCACCGACTTTTCAGATTTTTCCAATTATGTCGTTCCTTACGGGATCTTTCTAGCCAGAGAGTTTGGGGCCAAACTCTATATGTGCCACGTGATCGATCTACCCTCTGCTACCATCTACGGTGAGGCTATTTCAGATCCTTTAGGGCAACAGAACCGAATCACGAATTACGTCCATGAGCATCTCAAACGATTGATCGGAGAACAGCCGGTCGACTGGGAACCGCTGGTCACAGTAGGCCGCAGTGCTGATGAAATAGTCCGCATGGCTGAAGAAAAGGCTGTGGACCTTGCCATTTCAGGTACCCATGGCCGATCCGGGCTGAAACGGCTTATTCTCGGCTCCGTAACCGAGCGCCTGATGCGGACGGCTCCCTGCCCATTACTGGTAGTGCGGAGCCCGAAGTACGATTTCGTGGCCCCCGCGAATCAAGAGAGCAGGCTTCAACGGATTCTTGTGGGATGCGATTTCTCGCCCGATTCCAGCCTGGCTCTTCAATACGGGCTCAGCCTGGCTCAAGAGTTTCAGTCCGAGCTACACCTGGCTCATGTCATTGCACCACCCGTTTACAAAGACTTGCTCAAGCAAGCCATAGGGGCTGGAGAGGAACTTCAGCAAGACTTGCGTGACCAATTAAACGAGAAGCTCACAAACACGGTTCCTGGAAAAGCTCGTAACTGGTGCACCCCGAAAACAGCCCTTTTGGCGGGTCAACCCCACGAAGAACTGACCAAGTATGCCGTCGTGCACGACGTGGATTTGATCATTTTGGGGGTCCGAGGTCACGGTCGGGTCGAAACGTTGTTTGTAGGATCAACCACGGATCGTGTTGTCCGTGGAGCACCATGCCCTGTTCTTTCAGTGCGCCCAACCGTTCAAGCCGCTTAAGTGCGGGGCAGGAGGGTCACACTTGAATCTTAAGTATTCAAGAATATACGGAAAATTATGCTACGGAGGGGGAACTTGAGGACGCTCTTCCGCTGCAGGTGTCAGGCGAATCTCTGCCATAGTCGCTCAAGTTCTTCCCACCGTGGACATACTCTTCCTGCCCA
The DNA here is from genome assembly GCA_030145035.1 of Desulfobacteria bacterium. GTDB lineage: Bacteria > Desulfobacterota > Desulfobacteria > Desulfobacterales. The sequence continues at coordinate 3,768 of JAQYWL010000275.1, forward strand.
TCAGGATAAATCTTTATTTCCCCTAACTGGACAGTCTTGACCTTCTCACCATCCTTGGAGCTTAAGGGGGTAAGAATGTGCAGAAAGCGCTCCTCCAAATCAAATTTTTGGAGGATGCCCAGCGCTAAGAGATAATTCTCTGAGTCACAAAGACCCAAAAGTAAATTTTTTGTGGCATCTATTCGCACATTCCTTTCTCGGCACCACACATACCCCTGTGGACCTATCTGTGAAAAAGGCATTTTCACTATTTCAGATTCCCTGAAATATTCCCTATACTTTTCTTCTCTAAAACGTCTTCTCACCTCGGGGGCCCTTTTTCGGGCGTGCTCAGAGATTGGTAGGCGAAAAGTAGATACGGGGTGCCGTTTTTCCAAGTATGTAAGAAGTTGTTCAATTTCTGACGATTCCTGAAGTGCCAACATATATTTGGGACAGAGTAAATCCACCTTGTTTAGCTTCAGCTTGGCGCCAGCAACTCCGAGAATAAGACCGCTGGTGTTAACGATTACCACCTCGGCCCCTGAATTTAAGGCCTTGTCTGCCATCTTTTTTGTAGCCACCACGATATCTAAGAGATGACCAGTAGGTGAAGTTGCCCCGATGAACCGCATATGGTGAGGTTTAAGGGTATAGCATGGATCCGTTGGATTGGTATAAAGCATCATACCTATGGTCGTGGGCGGACCTAAATGGGTTTGTCCCACATCACAATCGATCAGGGCAACGATCCGGCTGGCATGTGTCAAATAGTGTATGAGATACCTTGAAAGGGTACTCTTACCCGAATCCGGAACACCCACCACCAGAAAAATTCCGCTTTCCTTGGAGATCGCCTCTGCCGCGGCTCTCCACTCCCGAGAAATATTAATATTTTTCAGCACGCCTTCCTTAATAAATGACTCGTATCGATTTTGATTGATAAGTGTATTTGCCCATTCAATAGTTGTCAGGAGTCTTTTTGGTGACAATTTTTTAATTTCATCATAAGATAACCAGCGATATTCATGATGTTCAGGTCTTCCAAGTTCAGGGTTAACAGAAAAGGTTACAGTACATTGCGAGGTTTCAGCGATATAATACCTTGCGATTTTCTTTCCTCCACTATAGGGTAGTGTTTCTTTGAAGATATCACCCCATCGAAAATTCAGGTCTGTGATACCAGTCTCCTCTTTAACTTCCCTTTTAGAAGTTTCTATAGGAGCTTCTGTAGATTCAACTATCCCTTTGGGAAAATCCCAGTTTTTATAAGCCCTAAGAAATAGATATTTCCATTCCTTTGTTTCTTTTCTAACTACTACTATTCCCGCTGACAATATCATAACAAGCTAGCCCGCTTCGCTCACAATTGTAACCACCTAGCTATACTCATATCGAACAGCCCAAAAGCCAACATGTAACTCTTTGTTTTTGATCCGTAGCAGTGCAATGATATCGCTGGAACAATGGATGACTCGCGAACCGTATTCCTTGTATGTGCCAAATGTGTGAGTATGCCCGCAGATAATCACTCTCGCTCGTCCCCTGACTGCCTTCAGGAATCTTTCTGAGTCCTTTAGCCTTTTTAATCGTTTCTGAGCCTGTGTCAATGGCGAATGGTGTAAGATCAGTATAGGAGACCTTTTCTTGACATCTCTCCGGTCCAGGATATCTGAAATTTTCTGGATCTGATCATCGCCAATACACCCGCCAGCGCCTGAACCTTTTGATGCCGAGTCAATTCCGATCAACGCAATCGAGCCGATGAACTTAACCCATGGATAGGGAGAGTCCATGAAAATGGCTGATTCATGGAGTTTTTTAAAATGTCGCAGAAATTCTGCTGTGGACATCTGTTGGGTGAACATGCCCAAAAGACGGAGATCATGGTTGCCGGGAACAATACTGGTTGCCAGGGAATTGTACGATCCGTATTCTTTCATATCCTGTTTTATCTTTGCAAAAAGTGCTCTACACCCTTTTTTGGTAAACCCTCTCCGAAGCGGCATACGGGAAACCAAATCGCCGGTTAGGATCAGGTGATCCACACCGGATTCAACGTATTCTTCACAGCTCCATAAGATGTCCCGAAGCCGATTTTTGTCCTGATCCAGGTGGAGATCAGATACTGCCGCAAGACATACCTGTTTCAATGTTACATTCTATCCCCAATTAAGCGAAAACATTTTTAAAAAGCACCTTTGATACGCGATGATATTATGATCAGACTTTTCCAGGTTGATTTCGGGGCCACTTTGTCGGGGCGATTTGAAGGCCAAGCTTAGAAGTCATACCGGTTTTTGATTTCTATGCCCCTTGCCTAAGCTGCTTAATACAGCACCCATTTTCACATCTGTAAGCTTTCCTGTTATGCTTGAGAGACTCGTCTTGCCTTTGATTAGTTCCTTATGTGATATATCATACTCAAATCCATTCTTATACCAAAAGCAGGCCCGAAATGGAACTTGAGGAAAGGCGCTTCCTCTGGTGATGGTTCGTGCTATGGTATATTTGTTATGTACGACCCGGTATAATCTGACATTCCCAACTTCTTATGCCTTATATTGCCAGCTATAATGCACAAAGATGCAAGGATTGTGGCACCTGCCGTGAGATCGTAGCCTGCTCCGGGCGAGATGAGGCCTGCATTGGGTGCGGGGCCTGCGCACTGGCCTGCCCCAATGAGGCCATAGAAATGGTGGAGGAAGAAAGAACAAGGGATGTGACTATATACGTAAACGGCAGGGTGACGGTGGTACCAGAGAGAATACCGGTCAAAGAGGCCTTAAGCCTTTCGGGTTATCCTGTCGTACGTATGCCGCAAGAGGCAGGAATCTTTGCCCCCTGTGAGGTGGGGGCCTGTTTCATCTGTGCGGTAGAGATAGACGGTGTGGTGAAGCCAGCTTGTATTACGGGCGTAGAAAATGGCATGCGAATCAGAACATCTGTTTCAGACAATTACGTACCCAGAAGGATTATGGGCGGATTCATGGGACATACTGTCGGCGGGGTTGGCACACCCTGGGACTTTAAGGGCAGAGGTTACATAGAGGTAGCTTGCTTCGCAGGAGGGTGCAACTTGAGGTGCCCTCAGTGCCAGAACTGGACAACCACCTACGGAGGTAAAGGCAGCCCGTTAAGCCCTGAAGAAGCGGCTCATAGAATGACTCTGTCGAGGCACGAATTTGGTGTAAACCGCATGGCCATCTCAGGAGGCGAGTGCACCTTAAACAGGCCCTGGCTCATACAGTATATAAGGAAGCTCAAAAGCCTGAACCCAGATTCCGGTGCGCGGTTTCATGTGGATACCAATGGTTCGTTGCTTACGCCAGATTACATCGACGAACTGGTTGAGGCTGGTATGACAGATATTGGGATCGACCTTAAAGGCATGGAAGTGAATACCTTCCAGCGTATCACTGGCTTGAACGATAGCTCCCTGGCCCAAACCTGCATCGACAATGCGTGGACATCTGTTGACTACGTACAAGATCATTATAAGGACTTCATATTTTTGGGTATTGGCATTCCATACAACAAGGATTTGATCCCTTTAGAAGAAGTTGAGAAGATGGGGAAAAGGATCTGTGCCATGGATCCCGACGTGCAGGTATGCGTGCTCGATTACAGGGCAGAATTTCGGAGTCATATCAAAAAACCTTCAGCTCAGGAAATGATGGGGGTCCGGAGCATACTCAAAGAGACCGGACTGAGAACAGTGCTTTGCCAGACAGCCTACGGGCATATCGGACCTTAGGCAAACCTTTATCACTTTGTATGAGAATATGAACGTTGACACTATGCCTTGAAAGCCAATAGTCCTTGTAAAGTCCATTGATGATCTGTTATTTTTTGTTGTTCCAGCGGCCATTGCCCGGGTTTTAGGCGCTTAGTTCTGAAATTCGTGTTTTTTCTGGCAGAAAATTATTTGCGATGCTCGTAAAGCCTTGTCTGTAAGGAGCTTGCGACGCTTTTCAGACAGGTCCAACTTCTTGAAACTCATTTGTTTCGTGTTTTCGCACTTTTTGTGTTTTCGTGATAATTTTTTCTTTTTTGGTTCCGGCTTGTCCGGGTTAGGTAAAAACGTTGAGAATATTGTTTGGCATTGGAAGCAAGGATGCCAATTTGGATTGGGTGTCAACTAAATCGGGACATAACAAAATTTTTTTCTTGAGGGTATAATATGACCTTGCACGAACTGGCCGGAAAACCTGCTCCACGGGAGCTTCTTGTAAACATCCCAAGACTTGTGAGCCGCTACTATACCCATAAACCAGATGTGTCGGATCCGGCTCAGAAGGTAACGTTCGGCACCTCGGGCCACAGGGGTTCCTCCTTCAACAACAGCTTCAACGAGGACCATATCCTGGCCATTTCCAAAGCCATTTGCGAATACAGGAAATCCAAGAACGTCACCGGTCCCCTTTTTATGGGCATGGACACCCACGCTCTGTCCGAACCGGCCCTGGCAAGCGCCCTGGAGGTCTTCGCGGCCGACGGCGTCACAGTCATGATTCAAAAGGGGCTCGGCTATAC
>JAQYWL010000076.1 GCA_030145035.1 Desulfobacteria bacterium
CCGTGCATCTACTCCCAATCGTTTCAGCGCTGATCGAAGGGCGGCTCCTACAAAGACCGGCTCGCCGATCTTTGTAAAAGGGACTACTTCTGGTGAAACAAAAAATATTTTGAGATGTGCGGCATGATTCCTAAATTGATTATGCCTCGCACTGCAATCCTGAGTTTCATGCGTTGTCAGCTTCTACGGCTTCCAGGAGTTTTGCAAAGATATCAGGGAGACTGTAAACTACGAGGTTCCAGCATGGAATCAGTGTGCTTTCACGGGGGCCTCTGCTTTGCTCCCACGCTGTCCAGAGGAAGCCCCTGAAATACCGGGCTGTGAGTTCTTCCTGATAACGATCGTAGGCGAGATTGTTCACGCTGGCATCCTCACCGTAGCACCTGATTAAACTGAGAGCGTTCTGGTAGTATGTGTGCAATACCATGTCCACGAAGGCATCATCGAGTGCGACGCCATGGGACCGCATATGGTTTAGATAGAATTTGGCAATGTCCACCACCATCCTGTGCAAGCCCTTCTCGCTGTCGTCTGGCGATAGATCCTGGTGCTTATGTTCGTAATTCGGCACAAGATCGATCTGGGCTACTTTGCGAGGGATCACTCTGTGATACACTTCCGACAAAGTAGCTACTTCCAGCCCCCAGTCGTAGGCGATGTTAAGCTCACGGGCCAGCCCGGTAATAATGCTAAACTCTCCTGCCAAAGGGTAGTTGAAGGTCCGATGATAACCAAAGAAGCGCTCCAGTTCGTAGTGCCCGCGCTCGCGCATAAGGCCCTTCATGGCGTCCACAAAGGGCGTTACAAAGAGCCTCGTCACCCTTCCTTTCATGGCCCGTTCCGTGGGAGAGATCCGAACGTAATACCCCTTGCAGAATTCGAAGTCGTTGTTGGGATTGGCAGTGGGTTCAATGAGTCGACCCAAAAGGACCCGGTCATAGGTGACTATGTCGCAGTCGTGCAGGCCTATCACATCGCAGTCGTCACGTGCAAAGAGATAGCCCAAGGTAACCCAGACAGACTGCCCCTTTCCCTGAACGCCAACAGGAATCTCCCGATTTTTGATCTCCTGCAGGATCTGCTGGATTCGTGGCCCCTCAACCCAGACTATCTTGACGTCCCGCTCGGAAGTGCGAAGTCTCCCGAAGTATTCCTTCGCCTCCTGAAACTGGGCCTCCTCGGGTGCACCGCCTAATGCGACTACCACGTTGTGGAGGTAGCGAACCTTCTGAATTTCATCCAGGATCCGATCCAGCACTTGAGGGTTCTGGATTTCAGAGAAGAGGGATGGGAGCAGGAGGCTGATTCTTGAGTGACGGGCATGTTCCTCCAGGTTGCGCTCCAGATTCACTAAGTATTCGCCACGATCAAGAGTCTCATAAAGGGCGTGGAGGGTGGTGATAATTCCTTCTTGATGAAAATCGGCCATATGATCTACTCCATTTTACGCATTTTGTTGTCTTTTCCAGAGCAACATCTGTGAGTGAGCCTCTTTATATTTTCTGTGAACAAGCTTACGAGGAAAGTCAGGGGATGAAACGTAGCCAAAATTTGTATCCAGGAAGCGTTCCTTTAAGTCTTTTAGAACCGCCTCTCTTTCAGTCTCGGCAATAAAGTTACGCTCCTTTGTATATCGATAAGTGGCCTTCTCACCCAAAAGGGTTCGAACATCTTCAAGGGAAATGCCTGTTTTGGAATCACCCACAAAGTACTCTGGCCTTACCTTCACCTCTACCCGAGCCTCGAAAGACACCAGCCATCTATCTACAGCCACATGTCTTGAGTGATCGAACATCTCCAAAGTGAGGCCATTTTCAAGCCTTATTTCTTCAATTAATTTGCCTTCCATTGCCTCAATCTCCCTGCAAAAAACCCTTTGGATTGTGCTTGCCCATAGTTAAACGCTTGAAGTGACCCTTCTTTTTTTTGTCTCGCCGCGTTGAAGTCACGAGGAGGACCCAAGCCCCCCTCGGGACATTTAACCCGGCCCTTCTCGGGACAGATATCTATGCCGCCTTCACCTCTATCTTCTTGACAGCCGCTTCCTTGGTCTTGGGCAGATCGATCTTCAACACGCCATCTTTGTAGGTGGCCTTCACCTTGCCGGCATCCACTTCCGCAGGAAGCCGGATCGACCTGGAGAAAGCACCGTAGCTCCTCTCGATTCGGTACAAGTTCTCGCCTTTCTCCTCATGCTCTTTCTTGCGCTCGCCGCGCAGAGTCAGAACATCGCCACGTACCGACACATCAATCTCCTTTCCCTGTTTTGCTTTTGATGGTTAGGGTATCGGCCCATACAGATCTCTTATGGCTTTAACAGATCAGCAACTGCCGTGCCAATCAAATTAACTTATTGATATCTCAAGCTTTTGATAATTTCTAATGAATGGCAATCGGAATTACCAGTTCCGGTTTTTGTGGAAGAAAGTTCGATGTGTTCTCCAATAGAGCGGCGAGTGGGATTTAATCTATTGAAATAGTGAGAGATTCAATTAAGAGAACTCTATGTTCCGGTTTTGCCCATATCAGAACTCTATATTCTTATTTGCGGATTAGCGCCGTGAGTTGGAAGGGTTTCGACCTCTGAGTAATCTACCCGTTGCCTTCGTCATGACGAATTATCAATTTTTTCGGTCGGACCATTGGCATTCAAGATCTTGAGCTCCAGAGGTCTTGTGGTATCGAGATGGACATCCCTCTGAGGAAAAGCAATGACGACGCCAGCTTCACGGAAGAGGCCATCAATGCGGAATCGCACATCGCTTTCAATTATGCGACGCTCCATAATTCGACTCACTATAATCCAAAAATATACATGAAATACGAGAGAGTTATCCCCGAAATCACTGAAAAGCACAAAAGGCTCAGGTACCTTGAGAACACTTCCGTGGTCCGAAACGGCTTTAATCATAAGACGTTTCACTTCACGTACAGGGGACCCATAGGCTACTCCAACGGTGACGCGGGCCCGGATCATCTTGTCTGAGAGAGTCCAGTTTGTTATATTTTTTTCCAAAAAACTGCTATTCGGCACCAGGATATGTATATTGCCAGCCGTTCGTATGCGTGTGCACCGCGCGCCAATCCCTTCAACTTTAGCGAAGTTCCCTTCTATTTCGACCAGGTCGCCTATCTTAATCGGCCGCTCAGCCATGATAATGAAGCCGCTGATGAAATTGTTGATGAGGTTCTGGGCGCCAAAGCCCACACCAATGGCAATGGCGCCACCGAGGAAAGTAAAGGCCGTAAGGGGAATGTTAACCATGCGCAAACCAAAGAGAATGATCAACAGGAAGGCGAGGTAATAGATTATTTTTTCAAATGCAGCGGCGGCACTTGCTTCCAGCTTCATTCGAGGCAAGAGACGGTTCCTTATGACCCGGATGAAGTGCTTAACCATCAAGAGACCGAAGACGAGAATCAACAGAG
>JAQYWL010000288.1 GCA_030145035.1 Desulfobacteria bacterium
ACCATCCGTAATATGTCAAGATCAATCTTCAAAAGTGCCATAAAATAAGGACGAATCCTGTTTCTGTAGGACATAGCATCATCACGACACATGCTCGCATTAGACATATAACTGCGACTTTATTAATTGTTGGCCCCTAAGCATTCAGCAGGAAGAAGAAACTCAGCCTCAACGAACACAACACACAAGCTCAGCTTCAGTAAAAAGTGAACAAAAGCACAATATTGCTTGTATGTCAACACTGAATCATTACGGAGAAAAAATAAGTGTTTTGCTAATGATATGGGTTTGGATGGCTCATTCCATGTCGAGTTTTGAAGCATTAGGAGCAAAAACAAACCTGCGGATGCAGTGCAAAGGAGACGGCAAGGGTCCAAAGTGGACTCGCACTCATATGTCGCGGTCGTTAACAAGTAAGCACAATATATTGGGGTAGCCTTCCGGGCAGGCAAAGTATAACAAACTTGCCTTATGTTGCGAGTTCATCTAACTTGGTGAAAATAGCAGAATATTTGATTTGAGTCCAGGAAATTTGAATATGTTTAAAAAACAACATGTTAGCAAGAATGTTACAAATTTGTGAAAAAACTGTCAACATAACAATTGGTATTGAAGTATACCCCTCGTGGTCTGATCCAGGGCCGGAGTAACCCTTTAGAGGCTGTCCAGCCAGGCCAGAATCTCTTCTTTATTTTTCCAATCAATCAAGTTGTCAAGTTGGGGACGTCCATTGGATTATTGGTTTACTTGCTCCATAAGGTTCAGGCCTTGCTTTTCTGCAATTTTCTTTCCTCTCGAAACCGCTTGGCTTACTGTGGGTTGAGCTAAACTTACCTTTTTTGCCAACTCAACAGTTTTCATCCCAAGTTCACGCACCCCCCAGTAACACAATAAGCTGCGGGCCTTAACACTTTGGGCATATTTACCGGCAGCCAATACATCCTTTGGCTCAATTTCCAATAGCTTTGCCACACGTTTTACCAACCAGTCAAAATTATAACCTTGCGCCTAAATAAGAATGAGGGTCAGGTCTTGAAATATCACTTTATGAACCCTATTCTACTATGTCGTTTGCATTGAGTTTGCGACGCCTTTTAGTTTTACAGTTTTCAATAGAAAAAGAACAAAAAAGCTCCACCTAGTATGGGCCGGTGTATCAACTGATCTCGTCAGAAAAGGCCTTCAGCATTTCTTCTGCTGTCTTGTCGTAATCGATCTTGTAAGTGCCGTTCTTAATCTGTTTCTTGATGGCCTGGACTTTTTCTGAACGAACATCTGGTTCGGACTGCATAGCCTCTATGGCCCGTTGAACGTCTCTTGCCCTCTGCGACAGATGGACAATGGCATCCTCTGTACTCTCCGTGGGAACATCGGCTGGCGTGCGAGGCTTGTCAGCAGGTTCTTTAGTACGCGTCCGGGCCGTGTCACCAATATGCTTGGCAATCTCATTGTCTGTACCTGTAATCTTCATAAATCAAGTACCTCCATTCCAAACCATGGATAAGCCCGACGGCCCCTCAGCAGCACCTCCATGTCTTGATGTAGGAGCTTAGATTGTTTTGCCCAATATCTTGTCTGATTTCGATGGGTTCAATACAAATAGCATGGATTCCCATTACATGAAATGCCAAATTTAGATAGCGAGATATCCTTGTACATGATGATGGCATCCTGACCCTTGGGGTAAAAGCTTTTCTTCATCCCGAACTCAGATCCAATGAAAGTTGCCACTTCCGAGCTTGCGATGGGGACCTGGCATACATGCGAAGGAACAGGTCGAGTTCATTTACAATTCTTTATAAAACCACAAATTGTCTTAGAAAACAACGTAGTATTACTGGGGATAAAATGGGGTGAAAAAAGCCCCAGTCTCCAAATAAGCTCGTAGTTTCTGATGAGTTTCATCCTGATTTCTTGATCCCGGATACCAGCAGGTCATATTTGCACAAAGGCCGGTGCGTCCTCTTCTTGCATAATCCCAAAGATCTCAAAGTCCTTGAGAAAAGAGAAAAGGAGGGGTAAAATTCTGTTACGCTTTCAGACAGCTCGTATGACCAATCAAAAAGATCATGGGGGTCAGGTCTCAACTTTAAAGATCATGGGGGTCAGGTCTCAACTTTCAACATAAAAGAAGATCATGTGGTCTCAACTTTCAACATGAATGTCCGATGTTGAGACCTGACCCTGCTGTTCTCGCTGCTGTTCTCATTGGCAGTTCGGTATCAAGGTGGTGGCTTCCTTCAAGGATCACCGGGAGTATGACCGGGTGATCGAGGAGGGCAAGTTTGGAATCGCCATTATCGTGGACGAAAAGATGGCCCCGGAAGCTCCCGGCTCTCGGTTCCGCCCCTCGCCCAGACCCTGGCCCAGACCCGAGGCTTGAAGGCTAGTAGCTGCACGCACTTATGCGCCAGAGCGGGCTTGGCTGTGAGTTTAGTAGGTGCAGGCAAGGATTTGCACCAGGGCAGGCAGACAACATAGCCATAGATAAGTATGGCCTTTTGAAGCACTGGAATATGTCGTAAGAAACGTGGCGAAAAGGCTATAGGATTTTGGATTGCGGATTTAGGTTGCATATCATTTCGATTTAAAATAAGCTGGTTATCTAAAACTCTATGGGTTGATTTGAACCGACACGGTTCCGGGACCGATCCGAAAGAAGAAAGAAGAGATAAAGGAGGCAGTATGGCACAAACAGCGATTTTGGAAGAGATCAAGAAGCTTTCAGCCAGAGAGCGGCTGGAAATAATTGAAGCTGCTATACATCAACTTCAAGAAGATTTTCAAAAAATTGAACAGCCACTAAGTCAGCTAGAAAGAAAACAGAAATTGGCTGCTGCTGCCGAGGCCTTACTTCCAGATTATGAAAAAGATGATGAACTGACCAGCTTCACGGCTCTTGACGGTGAGGCTTTTCATGCATAGGGGCGAAGTCTGGCGAATCAATTTGGACCCAACCATGGGTGCTGAGATCAAGAAGACACGCCCCGCAGTCATTGTGAATGATGATGCCGTTGGAATTTTGCCGTTGAAGGTTATCGTGCCGATAACCGAGTGGAAAGATAGGTATGCTGTAGCACCGTGGATGGTTCGGCTCGACCCTGATTCGGAAAATGGTTTGGATAAGCCTTCGGCGGCAGACACCTTTCAGGTACGTTCGTTATCACAGGCGAGATTTGTTCAGCGAACAGGGAAACTGTCTGAGGCAGCTATGCAAGATATCACCAAAGCACTGGCTGTTGTCCTGGCAATAGAATGATACCAGCTTCTCCGAAGATCCTACCGTCTGCCCTTCCAAAATGGCCTTTTCCTCTTTGAGCACCCCTCCGTTATTCCCAGACATCCATGTTTTCAATACCGTAGGCGCGAGCGGTTTGCCATTGCCGTCCTCTCAACGGCAATGGCAAAGACTTTCCCCTTTGCGTCCTCGGCGGCTCGAACGAGCGTAGCGAGTGGGCGGTGAGCTATCGTATCTTCGGGAATCGAGCCCTTGTGCTTAGCCAAGGAGGGAATGAAGGAGACGTGCATAACCTTCTCCTTCATTTCCTTCATTCAGGTCCTTTTCATAGGGGAATTCTTCAGTCCCCTCGTGGAACATCCAGAAATCCCCCAGTTCCCGATACTTCTTGGGACAGTGCATGTACTCCAGATCATCTTGATTTCTAAAGGGTTGTGCATCACCACACTGTAGCACCAAATCCAACGGCGCTTGCGATTGCAACTCAAGTACCGCGTCCCTGAAATCTCGCCAGTGCCCGTGAATGTCACCAAATACCGCTATCCTCATGATCCTGACCAAAAAAGTCCAAAGCTATTGCACCGCTATTTACCCAGAAATTCTCTAAGCATGTCATGGGGGACATCGTGCAGAACGTGCATAACGCCCATCGTATAATCGATCAGGTGATGTATGTAACGCATTTTCTCCTGTACAACACGAAACTCGAAACCGGGAACCGGTCGAATGACTATCATAGCCCCAAGTGTCAAAATTTCAGGAACATTCCCCTTCTTTACCCGGCTAAGAGATACAAGAGATAGATATGGTGCGCCCGCTGCCGAGAAATTACCCAAACGTCCCCCATGATTACCGAACGTCCCGAAGCATGTGCCGGTTCCTCGTCCACTCAGTGAACGTCTCGCAGGCACCGGTCATGGTGGACAGGCTGGAGAAGGCTGGCTTCTGGGTTACCCGAATCCCCATGGACAAGCTTACCAAAGAAAAGCTTGACGCGTGGGTGGAAGAGGTTCGCGAAATCTGGGAGGACGTACAGGACGAGTTCTGAAACACCGCTGCCCTCAAGCCGCCATCCGTCAACACCCCTCAAATGTCACTTTCGAAACAAGCGTCTCCCTTGCAGAATTCGGCAAATCCTTCGACCTATTTGTCCATTCCGAAGGTAAGGTCAGAGAATCTCGAGTTGTGATCACCTCTTTCCCATGATAAAAACGCACACTTAAGGTCATTTTCACCGCAGAGGCGGGGAGGACGCTGAACCGAAATTCGCCCGGTCATTTCCAATGGCTGATTGACGGAGGGATACAGCGATGACAAATGCATTGACTTACTTGGAGACACTCATGCGTGAGACCCACAAACCTGAGGCCGAGGTGATGACTTCAGCCTTCCGGACCGGTCTGCGGCAACTGTGGCGGGAGCATATTTTGGGCCGCTACCTGCGCGGGGAGATTCCCCGCGATGAGGCCGTCGAGGCCGTGGGCATTGATTGGGTGGAGTTAGCCGAACGCGAGCACAAAGCGATGATGGAGGACCTGGCGTGGGCATTGGAGCAGTGAACATTGCCGTAGCAGATGCTGGCCCGCTCATCCACTTGACCGAAATCGGCTGCTTGCCGCTCCTTCGTGTCTTTGACATCCTCCACATCCCGGAGGCAGTGTGGTGGGAGACTGTCGGACACGGTCGTGTAGAGCAAGGTGATGTTTTGGGGCTGGGCACTGTTCAACGGCATACTCTGTTCGTTCTCTATCTGATCCTGCGCTTTAACTTCAATATCACCGCACCATTCAGACAGGTCTATTCTCGTACAATGGCCGATTCTGGCACAAAAAAAAGAGGTTCGCCACAATGGCGAACCTTTTGATATCCTTGGTGCCTGGGACGAGAATCGAACTCGTACAGAGACTAAGCTCCGAGGGATTTTAAGTCCCTTGCGTCTACCTATTCCGCCACCCAGGCTGTAAGGGAAGCTTATAACGAGCATAAATTTGTTGTCAAGGAACATGGGGCTCCGAATCACGATTGACCTGTAATCCTTGTCATGAGATTCAGTAAACTCTATTGATCCATGGGAATCTTGTCAAATCCTATCCAATTTGTTAAAAAGGAAACATGACGAACAAATCCAGGCCCCATTCCCTGATCCTGGCCTCAAGTTCTCCCAGGCGTCGCTATCTCCTTGAACAGGCCGGCTTGACGTTCAGCGTGATTCCAAGTACTCTTGACGAAAGTTCCGTCCCCGTGAGTCCGCCAGAAAATCACGTTCGCATGCTCGCCGAGGCAAAGGCTATAGAGGTTGCCCAGCTCTATCCAAAAAACTGGGTTATTGCGGCAGATACCCTCGTGCTTATAGGGGATGCCGTACTGGGCAAACCCGATACCGCGGCCCAAGCTTGCCAGATGCTTAAGGCACTGAGCGGTAAAACACACCGCGTATTGACCGGCTATTGCATCTGTTGTAAGGCAACAGGACGCTCCTTTTCCCAGACCGTGGAAACAAAAGTCATGTTCAAACCACTGAGCGAAGCTGAAATCGATTGGTACATCAACACCAGTGAGCCGTATGATAAGGCCGGGGGGTATGCGGTACAGGGCCTGGGCACCTTCTTCGTTAAGCGGATAGAGGGCTCTTACACAAATGTTGTTGGGCTTCCGGTGTGTGAGGTGATGGAATACCTGCTGCGGGAAGGTGTGGTGAAGCGGTGAGGGCTCAGCGATTTTGGATTGCGGATTGCGGAATTAAAACCCAAAGTCCAAAACCCGAAATGAAACATGACGAACCTTGTTATGGCTGAAAGTATTCAAAGCAGACTAAAACTCGTTAAAGATCGAATCAAGGCGACGGCCCTTTCGTCTGGCCGCGCCCCGAAAACTGTCAAACTGGTTGCCGTGAGCAAGACCGTGCCAGTGGATCGTACTCGGACTGCAATCAAAGCTGGTGTGACGGTTCTTGGAGAAAACTATGTGCAGGAGGCCAGGGAAAAGATTGAAGCCCTCGGGGGAGAAAAAGTTTCCTGGCATTTCATAGGCCACCTTCAATCGAACAAAGCAAAGTATGCGGTAAGGCTCTTTGACATGATTCATTCTGTAGACAGCCTCAAGCTTGCAAAGGAATTAAACAAACGAGCCGGTGCCATCGGCAAGGTTCAAAAGATCTTGGTTCAGGTAAACATCTCCGGCGAGGCGACCAAGTCTGGCATCGAGACAGAACAAGCCGTTGACCTGGTGCGCCAGATTGCTCCCCTTGAAAACCTCGACGTCAGCGGGCTCATGACCATGCCCCCTTACTTTAATGCCCCGGACAAAGTGCGGCCTTATTTCCGAGCCCTTAAGGGCTTGCAGGATATCATCCGCAAGGAGGCCATTGCCAATGTGCACATGACTGAACTCTCCATGGGCATGACCGGGGATTTCGAGGCAGCCATTCAGGAAGGGGCCACTCTGGTGCGGATCGGCACGGCCATTTTTGGAGAAAGAGTGTAGACGCCACCCTATGTCTTTCCCACTCCCACATATTCTACAATAATGCCCCATGATCGTGTTTTTACTTTCGGCCTAACCCCGCATCACAGGGGCGAGTTTGCGAGCGTCCTTGTGCATGCGGCGGTTATGTGCGTTCTGTGCAAATGTGCCAATTTGACGCCGGAAAATGATCTAACGGTTATGACTAAATCGGAAGTTAGCCGAATTCTGGACGCAATGTCAAGTACTTATGTTTTGTTGGCAAAGCTCATGTATGGGTGTGGCCTGCGTATCCAAGGAAAGGTGGTGGGTGTGATCAGGCATTTTGGATAGAGCCGCTATTCACCGCCCGCTCTCCCGATTGATCGGGATCGCTTGAGACGCAGAGATCGCAGAGGAATTGATCTTTTTCATTTGCCGCTGAGAGGCCGGCAAATGAAAAACTTTCAGCCACTGCGTGGCACAAAATTTCTCGCATGAGCAATGAACTGATATGATCGTGTACTGGCACAACACAACACCGTCCCGAAGGGATGCTATTTTGAAAGGAAAAAGAAATAATAAACTCAGCGCTCTGTGTCTCAGCGGGCTCTGCGAGAGATAGAAACATGAATAGAAGGGATTAGGTAAATGAAAATCCTGCTGCACATTTGCTGCGCGCCATGCGCGATATATCCCTTGAAGGTGCTCCGCTCAGAGGGCTTTGAGGTCATGGGGTTTTTTTACAATCGCAATATACATCCTTTTCAGGAGTGCCAGCGGCGTGAAAACGCCCTCAAGGCCTATGCCGAGCAGGTAGACTTGGAGGTCATCTATCAGGAGGGCTACGACATGGAAACATTTTTGCAGAATGTGGTGTTTCGTGAGGAAGAACGTTGCGCCTATTGCTACCATGATCGCCTAAAAACCGCAGCCATCGTTGCCAGACACGGCAAATTCGATTATTTCACCTCCACCCTTTTGCAGAGCAAATTCCAGAAGCACGACATGATACGCTCAATTGGGAAAAGCCTTGGCAAATCGTATGGGGTACCGTTCCTGTACAAAGATTTCCGAGAGGGCTGGAAGGAGGGAGTTGAGACATCAAAGCGTCTGAATATGTACCGCCAGCAATACTGCGGATGCATATACAGCGAAAAGGAGCGATTCTATAAAGGCAGAGAGCATAGAGCAGAGGGCATGGGGCAAAAGAATGAGGAGTGTTGACTTTTAATGACCGATCTCTCAC
>JAQYWL010000033.1 GCA_030145035.1 Desulfobacteria bacterium
AACTTCAGGACGGTGTTAAAGTTGAGGTATCCCCATGACACAAGAGGTGGGTCCTGCGGGTAAAATCGCCCGGTCTTTCATAGATTCCAAACTGACCCCGCTCATCATCATAGCCTCCGTCCTTTTGGGATTGGCAGCCCTTTATGCCCTTCCCAGGGAAGAGGAGCCACAGATCATTGTTCCGATGATCGATATTTTTGTCCGGATGCCGGGTGCGAGCCCAAAAGAGGTAGAAGAGCGTGTCACAAAACCGATGGAAAAACTACTGTGGGAAATCCCTGGAGTGGAATACATTTATACCACTTCCAGCCCGGGAGTCTCCATGGCGGTTGTCCGTTTCTATGTGGGCGAAGACGAGGAAAATGCCATCGTCCGGCTCCAGTCCAAACTGACGGCCAATTACGACCTGATTCCTGAAGGCGTCTCCCTTCCTCTTATTAAACCTCGCTATATTGATGATGTGCCAATACTTGCCCTTACATTCTGGGGAGAAGATACCGACCATTACGATTTGCGCCGGGTAGTGGCAGAGGTGGAAGATCTGGTGAAACGTGAGGACAATGTCTCAACCACGGCCATTATCGGCGGCTATAGAAGGCAAGTCCAGGTTCTCCTCGATCCGGTTCGCATGGCAGCTTTTCACCTGGACCCCGGTAGCATTGTTAACATGCTGAGGACTGCCAATCAGGAATCGAAGATTGGGAGTTTTCCTTCCGTGGATGGTGAAATACTGGTCCACACAGGTGGATTTTTGAGTAATGCCGATGATGTGGGCCTGGTGGTCGCAGGAGTTCATGGGGATCGCCCTGTCTATTTGGCAGATGTGGCTACCATCGTAGATGGGCCAGAGGAGCCTGACCAATATGTGTTCCTAGGGACCGGACCGGCAGCCGGCAAGAAGGGAATCGTTGAGGGTCCTTTGCACAGAAGCGTCTATCCTGCCGTGACTCTCACAGTTGCCAAGCGTAAGGGCGCCAATGCCATTACTGTAGCTAAAAGAGTGCTCCAACGGGTGGACGAGACCCGAGGCGTGATAATTCCTGAAAACATACACATGACAGTGACCCGCCATTACGGCGAGACGGCCAAGGAGAAATCCGACGAGCTACTGCTTCATATGTTCATTGCCGTTTTCTCAGTCACACTCCTGATATGGTTCGCCCTTGGCCACCGCGAATCAGGTGTTGTGGCCTTAGCCATTCCGGTGACTCTCGCTCTCACCCTCACTGTTTTCTATCTTTATGGCTACACCTTGAACCGCATCACACTATTTGCCCTGATATTTTCCATCGGTATTTTGGTGGATGATGCAATTGTTGTGGTGGAAAATGTGGTTCGCCACTTTCGACTTCCGGAAAACAAGGATCGCCCATTTTCAGAGGTGGCTGTTGAAGCAGTGAACGAAGTGGGCAATCCCACCATCCTTGCAACTTTTGCCGTGATCGCAGCCATTCTGCCAATGGCCTTTGTGGGCGGACTCATGGGCCCTTATATGCGGCCCATTCCGGTGGGGGCATCGGCCGCCATGGTGTTTTCCCTGTTGGTGGCCTTTGTTGTTACACCGTGGGCATCCGTGCGACTTCTCAAGCACAAGAAGGATGGTGGCGGCGAGGGGCATGGCGAGAAAGAGGATTGGAGCATCAAACTCTATCGTAGGATCATGACCCCTCTTGTTGAAGTACGTTTCTGGCGTTGGCTCTTCTTGATTGGCGTGGTGGTGCTGCTCATTGCTGCGTGTGCCTTAATCGCTGTGGGCTGGGTGCGGGTCAAGATGCTTCCCTTTGACAACAAGAGCGAGTTCCAGGTGATTGTTAATATGCCGGAATCTGCCACATTGGAGGAGACATCAAGAGTTGCCATGGAAATGGGCGATTATTTGAAGACTGTTAACGAAGTAGTCGATTATGAGATCTATGTAGGCACTGCCGCCCCATTTAATTTTAACGGCCTGGTGCGCCACTACTATTTGCGTCAGGGTCCCAACGTGGCTGACATCCAGGTGAATCTGGTGAACAAACATGACCGTAAGGCCCAGAGCCACGATATTGCCAAACGTGTACGGCCCGGGCTCAAGCGCATTGCAGACAGATTTAATGCCCGGGTGAAAGTGGCAGAGGTGCCTCCTGGCCCGCCGGTGCTATCCACCCTTGTTGCGGAAATCTATGGTCCGGACTATGAGCGCCAGCGCCGGATTGCCAAAGAAGTGCTCAAGATTTTTGAAGAGACCCCAGGGGTGGTGGACACGGATTGGTACATGGAAGAGAAGCAGTCCAGGGTCAACCTTGTAGTAGATAAAGAGAAGGCGGCCCTGCACGGCATCAGTGCTGCTCAGATTGATCAGGCTATGCAGATTGCTCTCAAAGGGATGCAAGCGGGCTTGCTTCATCGACCCTGGGAGAAAGAAGACGTTTCCATTGTGCTGCGGTTGCCATTGGCTGACAGGGCAGGAATCAAAAGGTTAGAGGCAATTAAGATTCCCTCAGCAGATGGCAGACTTGTACCCATTTCCGACCTGATCTCTGCCTATGAGACCGATCTGGACCGCAGCATCTACCACAAAAATCTGATGCCCGTGGTCTATGTAACCGGGGATGTGGCCGGGGCCAAGGAGAGCCCTGTGTATGCCATTTTGGAGATGCGCAAGAAAATAGATGCCATCTCCCTGCCGGAGGGATATCGAATCGTCCAGCATACGGCCCACATTCCTGAAAGCGACAAACGATTCGCCATGAAATGGGACGGCGAATGGCACATCACCTACGAGGTATTCCGCGATCTGGGTATCGCCTTTGGTGTGGTCCTGGTGCTCATTTTTATCCTCGTGGTGGGGTGGTTCCAGTCATTCAGCACGCCGTTGGTCATCATGGTCGCCATCCCCTTTTCCTTAGTCGGTATCCTGCCGGCCCACGGGCTTATGGGCGCATTTTTTACGGCGACTTCCATGATCGGTTTCATAGCCGGTGCCGGGATTGTTGTGCGAAATTCCATTATTCTGGTGGACTTCATCGAGCTGCGCCTTAAACAGGGCATGTCCCTGGACAAGGCGGTAATCGATGCCGGGGCCGTTCGCTTCCGGCCCATGATGCTCACGGCTGCAGCCGTTGTTGTGGCCGCCTCGGTCATTCTCTTTGATCCGATCTTCCAGGGCCTTGCCATATCACTCATGGCCGGGGAGGTGGCATCCCTTTTACTCTCGAGGATGACCGTGCCTATCCTCTACTACCTGGACAAGCGATGGGAGTTTGCACACCGACAATAGAACCCAAAGTTTTCGAAAGGAGGTAGCAAAATGTCTTACGAAGCAAAAGACTACAGCAGCTTAATTGGGATGGAAGGCCTCAGTGAAGCCTTGCTCAAGAATCATTTCACCCTCTATCAAGGCTATGTTGCCAATACCAACAAGGTCATGGGGTTGCTTGATGAAATGCTGAAAGCGGACAAAACAGGGACCCCGGAGTATGCTGAGCTGAAGAGACGCCTGGGCTGGGAGTTCAACGGAATGCGCCTTCACGAGTACTATTTTGACAACCTTGGAGGAGACGGTAATCTTGATACAGGGAAAAAGCTTGCACACGAGATTCAAGAAGCTTTCGGCAGCTATGCAAGCTGGGAAAAGGACTTCAAAGCGATCGGCGCTATGAGAGGTATCGGCTGGACAGTGCTCTATCAGGATAGTGCGACACGCCGCTGACCTTGGGGGAAGCCATCGAGAAAGGCTTGGCGAATAATGCGAGAATAAGAGCAACTCAGTCTCAGGTGAATGCCTCAGAGGCCAGGCTATCTCAAGCCCGTTCCGCGTTCTTCCCGCAGGTGGATATCATCGAATCCTTCCGTCGAACCGACAACCCCATGTGGGCCTTCGGCGCCAAGCTCAATCAAGAAGTCATATCCCAGGCTGACTTTGACCCTGCAAAGCTCAATGACCCGGAAACAATAAAAGAGAAGAGAAGAGGGTCACCCATGTCTCCCAGACCACCATGTCTCCCCATTTCTTGATGGTGGCAGGTAGGTATATCAAGATTGGAAACTTTTACGGAGCTTAAGGATTTCGTCGCCAATCCTCGTTACAACGAGCAGAGGCAACAGTCCCTGAGTCGGCTCGATATTGATCAGATTGATCCGCCCATAATTGAAGTAATGATCAGTTTTGCAAAACTCCCATATTGTTTTACCCTGCAAAGTTGTTACGGGCATTTTCTGCACAGCCGTCAAAAAGACCATTACAACATTGAAGCTCTGCCGATTACCGACAGCATTGTAAGTGTCGATTACAGAATAGCCTACATCGCTCTATGCATAGAAAACAGTAGCTCAGGAAAAAGACTATTCGAGGATTGCATACGAATCCCAGCAACTGACCCTGAATACATTCAATTCGGGTGCGCTGAATGGTTCTGGGAGAGACAGGTTAATTCTTATGCGTTGCAAGTTGAGCCAAAAAGACACATGACAAAAGACAAAGTTCGCGTCGGTTATCAAGAGGCACTTCACATAGAGAGAGTCAGAAACCGGTTCTTTGATCGACTCAACAAATTACTGAGGACACGCCTGGAGAGCAGCTATTCCGGCTAAACAACTTGAGAGTCGAAGATGACTGTGATGGTCGCCTCGTGGGTAGTCTGAAGGGATAAGATTGTGGATGAGATAAAGTACAAGCCAATCGGTGTTGTCCATTCGCCCCACAAAGAGCCTAAAGGAACACCTATCCAGCCTGCAGGCGCGGGGATCAGTACCACGTCAGTTGCCAACAAACTTGTCATGTACCAATCAAGCGTCAGCCGAAAAGCACCTGCTACTCGACATCGAAAGAAACGCATAAACGCATGGCCGCCCTCTGTTCTGTCCCAAGAATTTTGGAATCAGTATTCTGGGCGTAGGGTATGCTGTTGACAGGGGGGCATTGCACGAGACAGTAATTATCACCTAATTGATTGACTTTCTTAGTTTTTTAAGGGCCCCAAATGTGGCCTGGCTCAAATAGCAAGGCGATTGAATCTCTCATTGGCCGGGGTGAGTCAGTCGGTAAAGCGAGGAGAGACAATAGTACAACAAAAGGGCTATAATCTCATCGATCCTTAAGCCTAAAACTGTAAATATGGAAATGTAAAGGGGCCCCAAACTTATGGACAAAATTTCATCCATGCCTTGAGCGAGGTGCTTTCAGGACTCCAGAAGGTTCCGATCAAGATCGCAGATTTACGGGCAGCCCTGCTCTCCGGTGGTTCACCGGTTACACCTGCGGAGATGAAGCAACGGTTTGAGGATTACCCGGATCAACTTACCAAGGGCAAGGAGCCATGGAAAGTACGGATCGTGTTGGAGTGAGGAACCACGAATGAACACGGATACACACGAATTAAAAAGGAATGATAGCGCTCTATTCGACCGAATTGTCGCCGTTTTGGAACAGGCACGTAGCAATGTAGTGAGGGCGGTCAACAGCAACACGGTTGTAGCCTATTGGCTGATTGGTCGGGAAATCGTAAAGGAACTACAAAAAGGCGAGCAACGGGCAGAATACGGCAAACGGGTGATCGAGGATTTGTCAAACCGGCTTACAGAACGCTACGGAAAAGGCTTTTCCGTTCCTAATCTTAGGAATTTTAGGAAATTCTACGTGATGTTCCAGGATCGTAAGCCCGAAATTCGCTACCCGATGGGTAGCGAATTGACATCAGAACGAAAACGCTACCCAACGGGTAACGAATTGAGTGTTCCCGGGAAAGCGCAAAAAGAGATGGAAGAACAACCGATGGTGGATAATCCGAAGATAAGAGAATTAAAGAAGCAAAAAGCCAATCGAGTCAGTGCGCTGCATAAGTTAAAAGTTCAATTAGCAGACGAGATACTCAAGGAGAAAGACAAGACCAAGTTGGAAGAGATAAAGAAAAAGCAAATTGCTTTGTTAGCTGATATTGCCAGGATAGATAATGAGATATTATTCATAGACCAGGAGATTGACAAAACTCCCAAAAAGATACGCTTCGATCAAGCAAATGATGGGGAAAGATTACTCAAACTCAATTATGAGAAGAAACAATTTTTGGACTGTATAAAGGTATTCGTATACAACATGAAAAAGAAAATGTGCGAGCTTTTGTCAAACTATTACGATGCAAAGAAGGAGCTGTTGCCGGCTTTATCGATGATAGTAGATAGAGGAGGACACATAAAATTGGAAAGGGGACAATTAAGAGTCCAACTGAGAGGATTTATGAACTCTGAGATTGATTATGCCGCACGCCATATCTGTGAAGACTTGAACAGAATAAACCCAGTTACTTTAGACAGGCATAGATTGCCAATACGCTATGAAGTGTTATAAGAAGACACCCACAAGAAATCATTTAAAAAATCGCTTGAGCGTGGCTGTTTGCTAAGACCTCTGAACTCCGGCTATTTTTTGAATAACCCAGGCTTGAAAAATCTCGTCTTTTCTGTCTTTATCATCCGGGCGAAGGGTAACGTACTCATCATAATGGGAATAAAATTCCGCAATTAATTCGCGGGTCTTTTCATCGACTT
>JAQYWL010000366.1 GCA_030145035.1 Desulfobacteria bacterium
AAGCCGTGCCTGCTTACAACACAAACAAGAATTTTCATCCTAAACAAAACGGGTGGCTGGGATTTGTCGTTACAGTGGACGGTGTGAGGATTTATCATGCAGGTGATACTGATCTGATACCGGAGATGGATTCCCTCAAGACAGATATTGCGCTTCTGCCGGTATCCGGGACCTACGTCATGACCGCCGAGGAGGCCGTGGAAGCAGCTAAGACAATCAAGCCCAAGCTCGCCATTCCCATGCATTTCGGTGCCATTGTGGGTTCTACAGACGATGCCTGGAGGTTCTGCGATGCCCTGGCCGGAACCTGTGAAGTGGTTTTGCCAACCTGATGAATAAGCTCATGAAAAAAATTCTACTCTTCACCCTATTGGTGCTCGTGCTGTGTGTTGGCACGGCCAGTGCCAAGCGGCTCAGTGTTGCCTTTGACAAGGCGAATGTGCGCTCGGGTCCGGGGACAAACCACGAAATCCTGTGGTCTGCCGAAAAGTATTATCCGGTTGACATCATCAAGAAATCCGGAAACTGGTACCAAATCCGTGACTTTGAAGGGGACACGGGGTGGATTTATCGGCGGCTACTCAAGAAGATCCCGGCCATTATCGTCAAAGGTACCATAGTCAATGTTCGGGAGGGGCCGGGGACAGGCTTCAGGGTTCTATTCCAGGCCGAAAAAGGGGTCAGCTTCAAACTTCTGAAAAGAAAGAAAAAGTGGCTTAAAGTCCGGCACGCAGACGGTGAGGTGGGGTGGATTCATAAGTCCCTGGCGTGGGGGTATTAAAATAGGATTTTGGATTTTGGATTGCGGATTGCGGAATTAAGAGAAGGTGAAACAGACGAACACATAACAAGCATCCGGTATCCAGTGACGAGCATGCAGTATCGTTTTGGTAACGGATAGCCGATCCTAAACGGGGTGTGGAGAGACTTACGGTAAGCAGATTTCGCTCAACCGGCGGTCGTACATCTTACCTATGGCATATTCCTCCCGCCTTAGGAATCTCTCTTGCGATGGGCCTATGATCTGCATTTCAGGGTGCTCCTGTTGGACTTCAACGGCTATATTCATCTCCTTTGTGCAACCCGTACTGAACGTGGCATCCTTGCCGACCCATTCCGGGAGAATCTTGGTTTTCATAAGTTGGAAGGCCTTCACGATATCATCGTATGTCTGGAACCGCCATATGTCGATCAAACCGCTTCGCTGAACAATCTCCCACATGTACATCAAGTCATCCGCATCCATCCCCGGCTCATAATGCTCTGACGGGTTGATGATGAAGGTGCCGGCAGACTGCTCTTTGAGGTACTGCGTATGAGTGAACATGATCTTTTTGGCCATCGTTGTCTTACCAGGGATAGACCCGATAATACCGCTGTAAAATATAACTGTCATGCCTTTCTGTTTGGCTGCTTCCATGTGCGAGATGATGGCTTGTGCCCTCTTTTCAAGATCCTTGTGTGAGAACTTGATCACGGCAGGGTGTTTGGGCTTGTACCAGATTGAAGCTGAGCCGTTTTCATCCTTTGCAATGCTGTAAATGTCTTGGGTAAACCGGAAGTGGGTATCAAAAAAACGCCGTCTTTGATCAGGCCCCTTGGAGATGACACACTCTACCTCCTTGAAGACCCGCGCAAAGGTTGTGGATGCCAACAGAAGGTTGAGGTTCTCACGGGTACCGTCGGAGATGGCCATGATGTTCTTGTCGCTTTTCAAAATGTTGACCAACTCGTTCTTACCCAATCTCCTTTCCTTGATCAAGAGGGAACCTTCGAGTTCCTGACAAAGCCTGTCGTCTTCCTGGGCATCATAAAAGTCAACCTTAGTAAACAAAGGGCCGTCTTTGAACGAAACGATGATCTTGTGGCCCAGTTGCGCCAGGTATCGTATGATGGCCAAGTCCACAATTACCTCGCCTGCTTCATCGGCCAGCCACAGGATCTTCTTGGACTGCGGTACACCTGAGGCACCTTCTTCCCTCTGAACCCGCAAGAACTGCCACAAGGGCTCGACACCATCTCCGGTGAGAGGACGGCTGAAGAGCCTCAGGTAATCCCCCACCGTGTATCGGGAGACTTCATCAGATTCCCAGAGCGCATTTTCAACCGACAGAGCAAAGAGACGCTGTAGCTTCAGGTAGTCCACGCGTTCCTTGATGGCATTAAGGCTAACCGGGGAGGAAAGTAGAACGGCATCGTCAACATGGTTCAAGGCCTTCTGGAACGTCTCGGAGTTGAACACTTCAAAAGCCAGCGAGTTTTGTTGTGCCTTTTCGTGTAGATAGGGGTTCTCTATCTGGGTGCGATCAATGTAGATTTTCAGAAGACGCTTTTCCAGCCGGGAGGGGATCATCAACCCGTCCCGGGTCTCGTGTTGGTACTTGGTTTTGATAAGAGATTTCAAGAAGGCCTTGTCCCATTCATCCTCGATCTGCCGATCAATCAAGCCGAGTATTCTGTGGAGGGCCACTTCATATTTTTCCAGTAAGAACTGTGACTTCTCCTGTCTCATGATTGTGCCGAACATGCGATCGGTGCACGGATAGTACCGTTCGTTTTCCTCGGTGTAGACCATAAAACGGACCTGCTCCGGAGAGGCCACACGATCAGGATAGGCATAATAATCGAGGTGGTTTTCTATGAAGAACGTTGTGTACCAGGAATCTCTGATCGGGTCTTGCCCCGGCTTGTAAGGATGACGAGGATCAAACTTCATCTCTTCCTTTTTCATCTCCGCTTCTTTCTTTCAGTAGCTTTCTTACGGATTCCTCTATTACGTAACCTGGGCGCAAGCCAACGAAATAATTGCTAATTGTACCATTTTGGTCTATAAGGAAGGTAGTCGGAATCCCCTTGATTCCACCGTAATCGAGAACCACCTCCCTGGTTCCCAGTACAATTGGGTAAGTAATTCCGTAGTGCTTAACAAATGGCCTCAGAACGGCTTCACCTTCCTGATCGAGGGACACCCCTATGATTTCAAGCCCATTATCTCTGAATCTTTCATAAAGCCGGACAAAATTAGGAATCTCTTGGCGGCATGGACCACACCAGGTCGCAAAGAAGTTTAAGACTACAACCTTACCTTTAAGATCAGTTAGGCGACAGATACCTCCATTCAGATCCTTGAGTGCGAAGTCCGGAGCAGCGCGGGAGGCAGGTCCGCTCTGGTCTTCCTGACCGCTACACCCACAGACCAAAAGGGTTACAAAGATACCTACAAGAAAAGCCCTGGCAAAAAACTTCATGACCACCACCATAACCCGGACAAGCCGGAACCAAAAAGAAGTGCCTAAAGTGCCTAAAGTGAACTAAAGTTCACTTTTTGTTGAACATGACAAAAACCTTCTGCCAGAAAAACACGAACTTTACAACTAACGGACTAATC
>JAQYWL010000061.1 GCA_030145035.1 Desulfobacteria bacterium
GATCGCTTGCCCTGGACTGCGCCCTGGGGGTGGGGGGTATCCCGCGAGGGAGGGTTGTAGAGCTCTTTGGTCCTGAGTCTTCGGGCAAAACGACGCTGGCCCTTCACATCGTGGCGGAGGCCCAAAAACAGGACGGCATCGCGGCCTTCGTGGACGCCGAGCATGCCCTGGATGTCAAGTACGCCAGAAAGCTTGGGGTAAACTGCGACGATTTACTCGTTTCTCAACCCGACACGGGTGAGCAGGCCCTTGAGATCGCTGAGGTCCTGGTCCGTAGCGGGGCCATGGATGTCGTGGTTGTTGATTCTGTGGCCGCCCTGGTGCCCAGGGCAGAGATTGAAGGGGACATGGGTGATGTGCACGTGGGCCTGCAGGCCAGGCTTATGTCACAGGCCTTGAGGAAGCTGACCTCCAGTATCAGCAAATCGATGACCTCGGTTATCTTTATCAATCAGATTCGGATGAAGATCGGGGTGATGTTTGGCAATCCTGAAACCACGCCCGGTGGGAATGCCCTTAAATTCTATTCCTCGGTTAGGCTTGACATTCGAAGGATTGGGAGCATCAAGGACGGCCAGGAGGTTATCGGCAACCGGACCCGCGTGAGAGTAGTCAAGAACAAGGTGGCACCCCCTTTCAAAGACGCGGAGTTTGACATCATGTACGGCGACGGGATCTCGACTGCCGGCGACCTTCTTGACATGGGGGTTCAAACCAATGTCGTCGATAAGAGCGGGGCATGGTACTCCTTTGACAAGGAACGGATTGGACAGGGCAGGGAGAATGTCAAGAGCTTCTTGAAGGAAAATCCTGACGTATCTGCTCGTATCCTGGAGAAGGTGAGTAAGGCCCTTGGATTAGAAAAGGAAAAATCTGGGAATTGATGATTGACGATTGAATATTGATGATTGACTAATGACCCTGCTGAAATAGCGTTGCATTTCACAGGGCAGGCCAATGACGAATAACCGATAACCGATAACGAATAACGATTCACGAATAACGACATGACTGGAGATGATCTGCGCAATAAATTCCTGGCCTATTTTGAGCAAAGGGGCCATACGATTGTGAAGAGCTCGTCGCTGGTGCCGGATGATGATCCTACCTTGCTTTTTACGAATGCCGGTATGGTTCAGTTCAAACGAACCTTCTTAGGGGAGGACAAACGCCCTTATGTGCGGGCGGTCAGCTCTCAAAAGTGTGTTCGGGCGGGCGGGAAACACAATGATCTTGAAAATGTGGGCCACACGGGCCGCCATCATACGTTCTTTGAGATGATGGGAAACTTCTCGTTCGGAGATTATTTCAAGGAGCGGGCCATTGAATTGGCCTGGGATCTGGTGACAAGGGGATATGGCATCCCTGAAGAGAGGCTATGGGTCTCGGTGTACGAAAAAGACGATGAGGCTCACAGGCTCTGGTCCAGCCACACAGGGATTCCTGAAGACCGGATCGTTCGCCTCGGGGAAAAAGACAATTTCTGGTCCATGGGCGATACAGGCCCTTGCGGTCCTTGCTCGGAAATACTTATAGACCAGGGTGAGGCGATCGGTTGCGGGCGACCGGAGTGCAGGGTCGGTTGTGATTGTGACCGCTACCTGGAGCTCTGGAATCTGGTCTTTATGGAATTCAACCGGGATGAATATGGCAGGATGACGCCCCTTCCAAAACCGAGTATTGATACAGGCATGGGTCTGGAGCGCATTGCAGCAGTGCTCCGAGGGGTTACGAACAACTATGAGACCGATCTGTTCATGCCCATCATAAAAGAGATCGAGACCCTTTCAGGTCACACTCTTGGGGAATCACCAAAGATTGATGTGTCCATCAAGGTGATCGCAGACCACAGCCGTGCTGCGGCCTTCCTCATTGGTGACGGAGTACTCCCTTCCAATGAGGGACGCGGATATGTGCTGCGCCGTATCCTGAGACGGGCCATACGTTATGGCCGTACCCTTGGCCTGACGCGCCCCTTTCTGCACCAGACAGCGGGGAGGGTTTCTCAAGTCATGAAGATGGCCTATCCAGAGCTGTTGCAAGCAGACGCCTATATCAAGAATATTATCAAGAATGAAGAGGTGCGCTTCCTGGGGACCCTGGACACCGGTCTGCGGGCACTGGAAGATGCACTAAGTGAATTGAAGGCCAGGGATGTCTCAAAGGTACCCGGGGATCTGATCTTTAAGATGTACGACACCTATGGTTTTCCGGTGGACATTATCCAGGATATTGTGCGGGATGACGGAACGACCCTCGACATGGCGGGCTTTGAGGCAGCCATGGATCAACAGCGCATTCGTTCGCGCATTGCCTGGAAGGGTGCCGATGCTCAGGAGACCGCAGAAGCCTACAAGGCCCTTTCGGCCCGGGGGATACAAACCGATTTCGTGGGCTATGACCTGACAAGCATTGACTCGGAAGTCCTCATGGTGGTCCGAGACGGCAAGGCTCTCGAACTGGCCGGTACAGGGGACTCCATTGAGCTTGTAACAGCCAGGACCCCGTTTTATGGCGAGGCCGGGGGCCAGATGGGAGATCGTGGCCGTATTACAGGCCCGGGTTTTGAGATGGACGTCTATGATACGGTGAAGCATCCCAATAACATCATTATTCACAAGGGGAAGGTGCTGCGCGGGAGTATCGCCACAGGGGAGCGTGTGACTCTGAGTGTGGATCAGGGGCGATGTTTGGCCACGAAAAGGAACCATACTGCCACCCATTTGTTGCATGCGGTACTTCGTCGAGCCCTTGGGGATCATGTGAAACAGTCAGGGTCATTGGTAGGGCCTGACCGTTTGCGATTCGACTTTACACATTTTTCCGCTCTCGATACGGAGACACTTCAGGAAATTGAGAACTTGGTGAATGATAGAATTCGTCAGAACATCCCCCTTGAGATCGAGGAAATGGATGCTGAGGATGCCTTTAAGACGGGGGCGACTGCCCTGTTTGAGGAAAAGTACGGTGACCGTGTTCGGCTTGTGACTATCGGAGATTTCAGTAAGGAACTGTGCGGCGGGACCCATACTGAGCGGACCGGAGATATCGGATTGTTCAAGATTGTCAGCGAGGGGAGCGTGGCCGCAGGGGTTCGGCGGATCGAAGCACTTACAGGCACAACGGCCGTTGCTTACACACAGGAGGCCTTTCATACCTTGCGGACTCTGGCAGAGACGCTGAAAACCAAGCCTGAAGAGCTAACAGACAGGCTTCACAGGATCATGGAACATCAGAAGACCCTGGAGAAGGAACTTGCCGCCATCAAGGCCAAGGTGCAGATGGGGGCATCAGACCGGGTCCTTTCCGAGATCAAGGTCATCAACGGCGTATCTGTTCTCGCCCAGGAGGTTTCAGTAGACACACCAGCGGGCTTGAGGGACCTGGCTGATCGCCTCAAAGCAAAAATGAAGTCAGGTATTGTGGTGCTGGGGAGCAGGACACCAGATAAGGCCCTGCTGGTGGCCGTGGTGACGAAGGATCATCTGGATCGGTATCATGCTGGTCAGATCGTGAAGCAGGTGGCTGCTGTCGTGGGTGGTGGTGGCGGAGGCCGACCTGACATGGCGCAGGCCGGGGGAAGCAAACCCGAAAAACTTCCGGAGGCACTGGCCGGGGTTTTTGATATAATAGCCCGGGGCCATTGAATATTGAATATTGAATATTGGCTATTTAGGCATCCTTCATTCCTCGGTTTACACTTTTCAAGAATGCGGGCGCCAAGAGATAAATTCTTTTGTTCGTACTTTTTGGTGTCAGGTGTCAGGTGTCAGGAGCGAGAAACGCAAGATCTGAAACCTGAACACTGAAACCTGAACACTGAAACCTGAACACTGAAACCTGAAACCCCAAACCTGGAGTGGTGAAAAAAAGTGTAAACTACTTTATGGCGAAAATGAAGGATGCCAGAGATTCTTTTTAAAATCGTCAATCGTCAATCGTCAATATTCAATCCTGTTACACCCACGTGATTTGGTGACTCCCCTTTTTCCTTTCCACAATGCTGCCTATGACGTATGGCTTTTCGTCCATGGCCGCAAGGAACTCCATAATTCCCTCTGTGGCTCTTTCAGGGACCACAAGGATGAGCCCAATTCCATTATTGAAGGTTCTCATCATTTCCCGTTTTGAGAGCTTACCTGCTTCCTGAAGGAAGGTGAAAACAGGGGGAGGCTCCCAGCTTGCTTTATCGATCAGGGCCTTGCAGGATGAGGGGAGTATACGGGGCAGGTTGTCTACGATGCCGCCACCGCTTATATGGGCAATCCCGTGTATTGGCAAGTCACGCAGGACGTGACGAACAACCTCGGAATAAATCTTGGTCGGCTCCAGAAGCTCTTCGCCGATGGTTCTCCCGAGTATGTCAACTGTGTCATCTACCTTCAATTTGAGTCTTTCAAAGCAGATCTTTCGAGCCAAAGAGTAACCGTTGCTGTGAAGACCGCTTGAGGCGATGCCAATAAGCTTGTGGCCCACTGCAATCTCTGATCCATCCACGATCTTGCTGTTGTCTACAATGCCGACCACAAATCCTGCCAGATCGTACTCCCCGTTGCTGTAGAGTCCGGGCATCTCTGCTGTTTCGCCCCCTATGAGAGCACACTTGGCCTGTTTGCAACCCTCTACAATGCCACGGACAATGGCCTCAGCCGTTTCGGGGACAAGGGTTCCCATGGAAAGATAGTCAAGAAAAAATAAGGGTTTGGCACCCTGCACAGCAATATCATTGACACACATTGCCACCAGGTCGATTCCGATGGTGTCGTGCTTGTCCATCATGCAAGCGACCTTGACCTTGGTGCCCACCCCATCCGTGGAGCTTACCAGAACAGGTTTTTCATACTGGCTTACGTCAAGGGAATAGAGGCCGCTGAACCCTCCAATGCCGGCAATCACACCGGACCGAGGGGCCTCCCTGGTGATTTTCTTAATAGTCTTTATGAAGCGATTCGCTTTGTCGATATCGACTCCGGCATCTTGATAGGTAAGAGACTCGTTCATGCCACGCTCCGTTGGGTTAATGTGCTCATTAGGCCATTAGGCGCTTAGTTGTGAAATTCGTGTTTTTTCTGGCAGAAAATTTCTTGCTATATTCAACAACAAGACATCGGTCGGGCGTAAAGCCCGACCCTACGTAGGGGCGGGGTTTATCCCCGCCCGGTCTGAGCTTTTTTTGGGTTCCGGCTTGTCCGGGTATCCCATTAGTATAATGTTCCCAATAAGTCAAAAGAAATCTTTTTGACATCAGCCCTGCTGTGGTGTAATAAGATGTTCAAAAAGAAGGAACTTCGGGGCTCTGCCCAAATTGGAATATTGGAACAATGGGTCTAGAGGAATGAAAGAATAACTTTTTCCACTTTTACCACCCACTATTCCATTATTCCAACATTCCATTATTCCATGTGCATCGTATCGTATAGATCGATTACCACCAAAAGACCTATAATTTCACTGAGTTGCTTCGAAACGTCCTATAGAAGGCTTGCACCATGAAAGAATTTGCCCGGTTAAACCGGCTTCCTCGCTATGTCTTTACAACGGTAAACAAGATCAAGATGGATGCCCGTCGTGCAGGAGAGGACATTATTGACCTGGGGATGGGGAATCCTGATATGCCGACTCCAAAGCACATCGTGAATAAGCTGATAGAGGCATCCGGAAAGGGCCACAACCACCGGTATTCAGCATCCATGGGGATCACAAAGCTTCGGATGGCCATTGCTGACTGGTATAAACGAAGGTTTGACGTCGATATAGACCCGGATACTGAAGCGATCGTCACCATTGGCGCCAAAGAAGGGATTTCGCATCTTGTGCTGGTAACCATACGCCCGGGAGATGTCGTGTTTTCGCCGGATCCCACATACCCGATCCATCCGTATTCGGCAATCATTGCTGGTGGAGATGTTCGTGGGATTCCCTTGAGTCCGGATCGGGATTTTTTTGAAGACCTGATTGCGGCTACAAGGCAAACATGGCCCCGGCCCAAGATGCTTATCATCTCCTTTCCACACAATCCTACAACCGAAGTAGTCGATTTGGCATTTTTTGAAAAGATCGTGGATTTCGCCAAACAGCATGACATCATTGTGATTCATGATTTTGCCTATGCAGACCTGGTCTTTGACGGGTATAAGCCCCCCAGTTTTCTTCAGGTGTCTGGTGCCAAGGATATCGGGGTGGAATTCTTCTCACTTTCCAAGAGTTATAGCATGCCTGGGTGGCGTGTGGGCTTTTGTGTTGGCAATTCCGAGATTGTCGGAGCACTTCGTCGCATCAAGAGCTATCTTGATTATGGCATCTTTCAACCCATTCAAATTGCATCGATTATTGCACTTAACGGACCTCAGGACTGTGTCAAGGAGATCGTAGAGACATACAAGACCAGGCGTGATGCCCTGATAGACGGGCTGAACAGGGTAGGGTGGCTGGTCAAGCGACCCAAGGGGACCATGTTCGTCTGGACAAAGATCCCTGAGCCATACCTCAAGATGGGCTCTGTTGAGTTTTCAAAAATGTTGATCCAAAAAGCCAAGGTGGCCGTCTCACCAGGGCTTGGTTTTGGGGAATACGGAGACGAATACGTCCGGTTTGCCCTCATAGAAAACAAGATGCGCATTAATCAGGCCATAAGGGGGATTCGGAAGATTCTTTGATGGAGGGCTGTACGGAATACTGGAGTGATGGAGTACTGGAGTGATGGAGTACTGTATAGCAAGAAAGTGTCTAAAGTGCCTAAAGTGAGCTAAAGTGAACTAAAGTTATGGAATAACAAAGGGATCATTAACCAACTTTAGGCACTCTATCTCACTTTAGTTCACTTTTATCAACACTCCAGTACTCCATCACTCCAATACTCCCTGGCCCAGACCTGGCTGACAGGCTACGTGCTTGTACATTGAGGTGTGCGCCAGGGCAGGCCAATTGGGGCGAAGCCCCTGAATTCTGAGGTGATCAGATGAAAAAGATAAACATTGGTTTGTTGGGGTTCGGAACCGTGGGGTGTGGGATGGTAAAGATCTTGCTGGAAAACCGCGAGGTGATCGAGTCGCGCCTCGGGGCCTCTCTTGCATTGAAATGGGTAGCTGACCTTGATCTTGAAAGGGACCGTGGGGTAATTGTGGATGCCAGCCTGCTTACGACAGACGCCGAAATGGTCATTGATGACCCTGAGGTTGACATTGTCGCGGAGCTCATTGGCGGTTATGAACCGGCAAAGAGCTTTATCCTAAGAGCGATTGAAAACGGGAAACATGTCGTTACGGCCAACAAAGCGCTTCTGGCCGTACACGGGCATGAAATTTTTTCCGCAGCCTCGCAAAGGGGTGTGGAGGTAGGCTTTGAGGCAAGCGTGGGCGGTGGAATCCCCCTGATTCGATCGATAAAGGAAGGCCTGGTTGCCAACCATATCCAAAGTCTTTTCGGCATCCTGAATGGCACTGCCAATTATATCTTGACCAAAATGACCGACCAGAGAATCCCCTTTTCAGAGGTATTGAAGGAAGCTCAGGCACTCGGCTATGCAGAGGCGGATCCCACCTTCGACATCGAAGGGATCGACACGGCCCATAAACTGACCATACTTCTTGCCATCGCCTATGGGGTACCCATAGATTTTGATGCTGTCTATACAGAGGGGATTTCAAAGGTCACACCTCTGGACATCAAGTTTATAAAAGAGTTCGGATACCGTATCAAACTCCTGGCCATCTCAAAAGACGATGGCGAGGCGGTCGAGGCCAGGGTACATCCCACACTGATACCGGATGACAGTATGCTTGCCAATGTGAATGAGGCTTACAATGCCCTTTACATGAAAGGGGATGCAGTGGGCAACGTGATGCTTTATGGAGCCGGGGCTGGAATGATGCCCACAGGCAGCGCTGTGGTAAGCGATCTGGTAGATGTTGCCCGCAATATACTAAGAGGTGCGGTGGGAAGGGTGCCGTCTGTGGGGTATCAGCCGGCCGGTACCAAGGCAAGGCGGATCAAGTCAATTGAAGAGCTTAAGACCGAGTATTATTTTCGATTTTCAGCCGAAGACAGGCCAGGTGTACTTTCCAAGATTTCGGGGATTCTCGGAAAGCATCAGATCAGCATCAAATCGGTCCACCAGAAAGGGCGAGACCTCGTGGGCGCCGTACCCATTGTCACGATTACCCATGAGGCCAAAGAGGCGGCCGTACGGATGGCCCTTTCGGAAATCGATCAATTTGAGGTGGTCAAGGACAAGACCGTTCTGATCCGGATTGAGGATTGGAGATGAAATATGTCATCCTGGTAGGCGACGGTATGGGGGATTACCCCATTGCCGAGCTTGGAGGCAAGACCCCACTTACGGCTGCGCTTACTCCCAATATGGACTGGATAGCCGACCATGGAGAACTCGGTCTGGCACGAACCATTCCAGAGGGGTGCGAGGCCGGAAGTGATACGGCCAATTTGAGTCTCTTGGGCTACGATCCGAAAGCGACCGTGACGCGGCGGGCCCCATTAGAGGCGGCCAGCCTTGGCGTCGATCTGTCCGAGACAGATGTGGCCTTCCGGTGCAATTTAGTCACCCTCTCCACCCAAAATGGCGTATTGACCATGGACGATTATAGCGCTGGTCACATCAGCACTGATGAAGCCCGGGAGATTATCGAGGACCTGGACAGGGCCTTAGGAGATGAGACATTTCGGTTTTATCCTGGCGTGAGCTACCGGCATCTTATGGTCTGGCACGGCGGGGCGGCAGAGATTGATACCACGCCTCCTCACGATATTACAGGCAAGGCGGTCCGTCCCTACCTGCCCGCCAACGCTCTCGTCCGTGCGCCTCGTAAGGCCTTGGCAAGCGGCAGGCGGGCGAGGCAGGCGGGCCTGGATCGTATGACCTCTCACGGGGTGTTGCTTCAACTCATGGATCATGCAGGAGCAATCTTAAAAGATCATCCGATCAATAAAAGGCGCATGGAAAAAGGGCTGAAACCGGCCAACCATATCTGGTTCTGGGGGCAGGGGCATGTCCCGCAACTGGAGGCTTTCGAAGAGAAGACAGGGCTTAGAGGGGCCATCATTTCTGCCGTAGACCTCTTGAGAGGGATTGGTGTTTATGCAGGGCTTGAGGTGATAAGGGTTCCGGGTGCCACCGGGTATTTTGATACCGATTATGAGGCCAAAGCAGCGTATGCCCTGTCGGCCCTCAAAGGTGTTGACTTGGTCTACGTGCACGTGGAGGCTCCGGACGAGGCAGGGCATGCCGGCTTGCTGGATAAAAAGATCTCTGCTATCGAGTCATTTGACGCCATGGTCGTGGGGAAGGTGTTAGATGGGATGAAGGGCTTTTCGGAATTCCGTATCATGGTGGCAACGGATCACTATACGCCTATCTCTGTCAGGACGCATACCACAGAACCCGTGCCGTTTGCCATTTTTGGCACAGGCATACGCAGCCCACTGCATGGTTCTGGTGGTTTCAGCGAGGAAAATGCCGAGGCCCGGGGCGTGTTTGTCTCTGATGGTTACAGGCTCATAGAACGATTGATACGGTTTTCCAAATAATGCTTGACAGGTTGAAAGTGAGGATTTAGTATACTTTTTATTGATGCGGGGTGGAGCAGTCTGGCAGCTCGTCGGGCTCATAACCCGAAGGTCCGTGGTTCGAATCCATGCCCCGCTACCACAACAAAATCAAGGGGTTAGTCCCGCCCCAGGCGGGATCAACCCCTTTTTTTACAAAGGCTGGCAATTAAAGCCGGGTCCGCCGCAGGCGGATTCAAACATACGTTGGGGAAATACCATGAAGGAGCTAAGGGTACTGGTGACGGGAGGAGCGGGTTTTCTGGGTAGTCATCTGTGCGACAGATTGTTAGAAACAGGTGCAGAGGTGCTCTGCCTTGACAATTTTTTCACCGGTTCAAAGAGAAATATCCGAGACTTGCCGGACCGGAAGAACTTTGAAGTCATTCGTCATGACCTTGTTGAGCCAATTTTCTTGGAAGTAGATCAGATTTACAACCTGGCCTGTCCTGCATCTCCGGTTCACTATCAGTACAATCCTGTTAAGACCGTTAAGACAAATGTCATGGGGACCATCAATATGCTAGGTATGGCCAAGCGGGTAAAGGCAAGAATCCTTCAGGCCTCCACGTCAGAGGTATATGGTAATCCTCAGCAACACCCCCAGAATGAGACGTACTGGGGTCACGTGAATCCGATCGGGCTGCGGAGTTGTTATGACGAGGGCAAGCGGGTAGCTGAGACTCTGATGATGGATTATCATCGGCAGAACCAGGTTGATGTAAAGATAGTGCGTATTTTCAACACGTATGGCCCCAGGATGGCCGTTTCAGACGGCAGGGTGGTGAGTAATTTCATTGTCCAGGCATTGAGAAATGATCCTATTACGATCTATGGAGACGGCGGTCAGACCCGCTCATTTTGCTATGTTTCAGACATGGTTGAAGGGTTGGTGAGAATGATGAACTGCGACAACTTTACCGGCCCTGTTAACCTTGGCAATCCCGGGGAATTCTCCATCGGAGAGCTTGCCGAGCTTGTACTTCAGATAACCCAATCGAAGTCGGAGATCGTCTACAGGCCGCTGCCGGAGGATGATCCCGTTCAACGGTGCCCGGATATTACCCTTGCCAAAGAGAAACTCAAGTGGGAGCCTGCGGTTCCATTGCGCGAAGGGCTGGAAAGAACGATCGAATATTTCAAGCAGGTTCTATAGATTTTCAGGCATCCTTCATTTTCGCCATAAAGTAGTTTACACTTTTTTTCACCACCCCAGGTTTCAGGTTTCAGTGTTCAGGTTTCAGACCCGCCTGCCAACGCCTGCGTCACAGCGAGGTTACAATGCCCGCATACACGGCAATGGC
>JAQYWL010000402.1 GCA_030145035.1 Desulfobacteria bacterium
ACTCAGAACACTTTCTCAATCCTCAGATCATCAAAGACATCATCCTTCTCTTTCTGGGCGTCCAGTGTTGCGAATACTGTCAAAACTCTCCTGATTGTCTTAACTATTTCTCGAGGTTTCCAGTCGTAAGTCTTTTTCTCCAGAGTCACTGGTGATGTACTGTCAAGTATGTCGGGCTGTACAATAGCTCGGGCCTGTGGTCCAAGAAGTCCGCGCCCGAAGCCAGGCTCAGTGACAACTATTTCCAATTCGATTTCGACTGATATTCTCACAGGATATCGGTCTTTTGCCGTCTCTTCACCATACGTTGGAGCGCCACCGATGACATCAGTTATCCTCACCGGCCTGACGGAAAGAATGCTTTCAATCGTGCCAATAATACGATCATACAGCTCCGCCGATGGTGGGTTAATCGTCCAGTCGGTAATCTCCAGTGGCGTCTTTCTAATGAAGTCCAGGATTTCTGATTCATGGGCCTGAACATACGCTGTCAGCTTTGATTTCTTGGCCTCTATGTATGCCGACAGTTCATCGCTGAGGAAGGATTTGAGTTTTGCGACGATCTCTGACTCGCTTACAAAATCAACAACGATTTCCCGATCCCTGAATCTTTCCGCCGAGCGTTTCACTGCGCCATCGTTACTGATGACTATCACTCTGGCCTTGGCAAAGTTCTCTTTTGCATGTTCAGCGTAACTCTCAAGGATGACGGCGTCGCACAGACCCTTGCCGCCCTGGTCAAATGGCGGCCTTTTTGCTACAGCTTCATTCAGTAACCGAGATAGCGGAGCATCCCAATTGGGTATTACGCTGAAACCCGCGGCTTTCATCATGCCTGACACCATCCCGACAAGTTGAAGCTTCCCCGGTAGGCTGATTTCGCCTGGTTTGATGTCCGGCACCGAAATGCCGTAGTGTCTTAGCAAAGCCATTGATGATAGCAGCTTCTGCCGGTTGCCCTCTATCACTCCGATAATATGCTCGCACCATTCAGAAAGAACGAGTTCAGATATGCACACACTAATGCCATATTCATTTGTAATAGACAGAAGTTCGTTAATCCACGAGGCGTCCAGGTTAGGACCTGCCGAACGTAATACGTTCGTATCCAAGTAGATGGCATAAGGTAGATGTTTCCAAACATAGTCAGTCATATTGTTCGTGTGTCCTTACGTCTTACTTCAAGCCCAACGGGAGGGCTGAGCGGCGGGGCTACAACATTCGCCAAAAAGCGATACTACTTCTTCCCGTCCGCTCCGGCCCTTTGTTGGGTGTAGATTCCTCCGCTGTATTACCAATATGTCATTCTGCTTTTCCAGTAGTCGGGATCACGACGCAAATGCATTACGGCAATGATTTGAATAACTGTTGAAGTGGGTCTGTATATTACAGCATAAGGAAAGCGATGGACGAAGAAACGGCGGATACCCTGTTGCTCATCATACCATGGCCACATCGTCGGTGCTTCTTGAATAGCGTTAACGGCACGATCTATCTCGTCAAGAAACTCTATCCCGAGATTCTTTGCCCTGTCTTCGTACCAGGCTCGGGAATCTTCCAATTCAGAGTAGACGTCGGGATGAACATCAATCTTTGGCATGGGCATTCTCGTATAATCTGGCACGGACATCTTCCCATGGGATACATTGAACAGCCCCAGAATCGATTTCCTTTAGCCGTCTCCCGACTTCCTCCTGCCACGCCATCTCAACAGTGGCATCGGCTGCATGGTCGAGACTTGAGATCAATCTCTCGGCAATGCGAGCTCTTTCCTTCTCGGGTTGTTGCAGAGCTTGATCAATTATGCTTTCAACAGAGATACTACTCATTTTACCCTCCTTTCACTTTAAAACTATACCATAAGACTATACCATGAATCCTGTCACCAAGTAAACAGATGACGAGTTGATCCTTGCACCCAACGTCGCTCTTCAGCGGGCGCGGTTTTTTGCGATCCGCTGAAAGAGCATGGTTAGAAGCATCTGGGGTCGTCTTCCATATCAAACGGATCAAGGTTATTCCTTTCCAGATAGCTCCTAAGGGTTCTGAGTGACGACGTACATAACTCTTTGAATAAGCCAACTGGGTAAAGAAGATATATCGACTGATCATTTGCGTAGGTGTGATAACATGCTTCATTCAAGCCTTCCCCCATGAGTTCGCTTGCACCGCCTGGGCGTCTTGCCTGATGTACCAAGTTGTTACGGTACCTGTATAGTATGGAGTAATGCTGACAACGATCTATCGCTTCCTCTTCTTTTTCAAGTGATGAAAGTTTTAGAAGGGTCTCAGGTTGTTCGTCTATGTCTTTGGCTGACACGGTGTCTCCGAAATTATTTCCAATACTGCTCAGTTTGTCTGATAAAAACTGGGATAGTTTTCCTCCAACTGAAGCTTTAGGAAGGCGGTCACTAAGGAAAGGCAAGCTGACCAACCGCCCAACATCCCAAGCAGCACATTCTTCGAGGAAACGTGTAAAACGCTTATTGTTTTGCTTTGATAACTGAGGATAGGCGGATTTGTGGAATCGTAGGCTGGCAAAGTAGTCAAGTAGGCAGACGTATGAGATCTTCTTGTAGAGGTTAATGTTGTCCTGCCCCGCCACTCCTTTCGCCTGGCTTGGTTCAAAAGTGAGGACGCTTATGACCTCTATTTGTCGCTCGATAAAATCCACAAATGTTTTAATCAATGGATAT
>JAQYWL010000356.1 GCA_030145035.1 Desulfobacteria bacterium
CGGCTGAGCAAGCTTGCCTTGCGATGGCGGGCGGGTGTCAGGAGTGAATAAATGCCAGAGCTGAACACTGAACACTGAAACCTGAACACTGAAACCTGAAACCTGAACACTGAAACCTTGGATGGTAAAAAAAGTGTAAACTACTTTACGGCGAAAATGAAGGATGCCGATTTTTCGTATATATTTACCAGTTAGCGTAAAAGTTGTCAAAGCCTTTCAGGGCTTGTTAAAAGAACGGTGACATGGTAGAAATTCAGCCCTGAAGTGCCTAAAGTGAGCTAAAGTTAATGTGCACGCCTTCGGCGTGGTCAGTCTTAAAAATAAGTTGCGCTGAAAGCGCATTCCTTTTCAGCCGTCGTAGCCAAGGCTACTATGGCGAAGTCGGCAACTTTAGGCACTTTAGTTCACTTTAGGCACTTCTTTTTGGTTCCGGCTTGTCCGGGTTAGGCACTTTAGCTCACCCTGGCCCAGACCGGGATTATAGGCTTGGTAGATTAATCAAAGCAGATAGCGCCCCTGGCCCAGACCGGGATGATGGGGACGGATATCAATGCTAAAGCTGTCGCGCCAGGGCGGGCAGGGCGGGCTTTAGGCACCTGCACCAATGCTCGGACGGGCACTAGATAGCTAGACAATTATGCCAAATGCCAAATTATATATGGGAATCGATCTCGGTTCCGTTAGTCTGAACATAGTCATTATCGATGAGGCGAGAGACATCAAGGCCGCCATATACCGGCGCACCGATGGCCGCCCTTTGATCATCCTTCGCGACTGCCTTGAGGATCTGGGCAAAGACTTCAAGACCTTTGATGGGATAATCGCTACGGGGAGCGGTCGCAAGCTAATGGGCAATATCCTCGGAGTACCGGATGTGAATGAGATTGTCACTCAGGCCAGGGCCACCTGTTATTTTTACCCCATTGTCCGGACCATCATCGAAATCGGCGGACAGGACTCTAAACTGATCTTTCTGGATCGGGACGCGCAGAGCGAGAAGTCAATTATCATAGATCATGTTCTAAATGAAGTTTGCGCTGCTGGCACAGGGTCGTTCCTTGACCTCCAGGCCCATCGACTCGGCATAAGCATCGAGGATTTCGGGGCACTGGCCCTCTGCTCAAATCATCCGGCCAAGATTTCCGGCCGGTGCAGTGTTTTTGCTAAAAGCGATATGGTCCACCTTCAGCAGGAGGGGACACCAAAGGCAGATATCGTTGCAGGGCTGTGCTATGCGCTCACCCTGAATTTTATAACCAACCTTGGCAAGGGGAAGCACTTTCCCAAGCCGATTGTCTTCCAGGGCGGGGTGGCTGCCAACCCGGGTGTGGTCAAGGCCTTTGAAGACTTCTTAGACCTTGGCCCGGGGGCTCTGATCATTCCGGAGCATTTTCTTATCATGGGTGCTCTGGGCTCGGCCCTGATGGCCAGGACTCAGGGCCGTGGCCGGACCATGCCCGTAAACCGCCTGATTCAAAGTGTCCAGGCGGTGCTGGAAAGAGAGCAAGATCGTTCACGGGTGGATCATCTGAAACCCTTGATTCCCCAAAAAGCGGACCAGGAGACCGTGGATCATTATTATGGGATCGAGCCTGGAGACCGCATCAACGTCTTCTTGGGTGTGGATGTGGGTGCAGTCAGCACCAACATCGTGCTCATTGACGGCAAGGGGCGCCTTGTGGCCAAGCAGTACTGGTACACCCGTGGAGAACCAGTAGAGACCGTGCGATCCGGGCTTGAAGAGATGGCCCGGAGGGTGGGTCCTGGAGCGCGTGTTTGCGGTGTGGGTGTGACCGGAAGCGGGCGTTATTTTGTGGGTGATTTTGTGGGGGCAGACGTGGTGATCAATGAAATCTCGGCCCAGGCACGTGCAGCGCTGCATCTGGATCCGGAGGTAGACACGGTTATTGAGATTGGGGGGCAGGACTCCAAGTACATCAGGTGTGAGCAGGGGCGAGTCGTCGATTTCGAGATGAATAAGGTTTGTGCGGCAGGGACCGGCTCCTTTCTGGAGGAGCAGGCCGCTCGTCTGAGGGTGTCTATCCGGGGGGGCTTCAGTGATCTCGCCTTTGCTTCGAGGACACCGGCAGATCTTGGCGCCCGCTGTACGGTATTCATGGAATCGGACCTCATTCATCACCAACAGGTGGGCTATAGCCTGAGCGACCTGACGGCAGGGCTCTCCTATGCCATTGCCCACAACTATCTGGAGAAGGTGGTTGGCACCAAGAGGATCGGCAGGCGCATCGTATTCCAGGGGGGTGTGGCTGCCAACCGGAGTGTAGCGGCTGCTTTTGAAAACATCCTGGGCAAGCCCTTGACCACCTCTGAGCATCACAATGTCACCGGCGCTCTGGGTGCGGCATTGGCGGCCAGGAAGAGCAGGGCGGCCTCCACCCGTTTTGCAGGGTTTTACTTAAAAGATCGCCCGTACGAGGTGAAACCTTTTGAGTGCCAAAAATGTCCGAATCTTTGCCGGGTCCATCAGATCTATATAGAGGGCAGGCTTCGTTCCTATTATGGCAGCCTGTGCGGCCGGTATGAAAAGGTGTCTGATCGCGCCCTTTACAGTCACCTGCCGGATCTGTTCAGGGAACGCGATATTCGTCTCATGGAAGGCTTTGATGAGGAGAATAGTGCAGGGAAGGGGTCAGGTCCGATCATTGGTATTCCCAGGGCCCTGACGTTC
>JAQYWL010000303.1 GCA_030145035.1 Desulfobacteria bacterium
ACATATTTGGAATATGTACCGTAACCAGGCTCCGGATTGTTATATGCTTCTAACAGCGGCGCTTTTTCATAGGATAATCGTTTAACAATGTAGCCGTTCTGTTTTAAGTAGTCTTCTGTTTTTGTAACAACAAAATTATCTATATCCCATTCGGAAACATCCGCGGTTCTATGTCTGTTGCCGAAAACCGTCGCCCCTATGTAGTTTATATTCAGCGTGTCGCCCAATACAGATAGTACGGCAACCGTGCCTAATTCGTCGGAAGGAGTGAGATCTTCAACACTTGCAGGAATGGTAGCACATGCCGGCAAGGCAAGTAGCACAAATAAGAAAAATAATCTTGCTTTCATGGAACCTCCCATTTTATGTAGTACACCACCAGGCTAAGCGGGCCAAAGGTCTCGTGAATTTCATGGCTTGCCGGGCGGAGCGAATATATAAATACAATAACATCAGGATTTTTTATCACTCAGCCTTTTTTCCGTCACGCAATATACACCTTTATAAAAATACTTAGAAGGAAAGAAATGGGAAATGGGGTCAAGTTTGCTCTTGACTCTTGCTCGCCCTATCAGCCACCCTATCCACAAGGACGCTTGAAATATTGACATTTGTCCTTCCAACGCCCTGATTGCTTTCCCTAGTTGCTTTTTCACCTATTTGAAATCAAATATATCATTTTCAATCTGTATCCGGCTACGGCGTCCTGAGCGCAGTCGAAGGATCAGCTCTGTGAACCGCCTGGCCCGCCCGGGCGGATGCCAGGAGGCTGTCCGAGAACTCACCAAAGTTGTCATTTCGAGCGT
Source organism: Desulfobacteria bacterium (assembly GCA_030145035.1). Taxonomy (GTDB): domain Bacteria; phylum Desulfobacterota; class Desulfobacteria; order Desulfobacterales. Next base: position 807 of record JAQYWL010000303.1, read on the forward strand.
AGCGAGAAATCTTATTGTATTGAAAATACATAGGTTTTAGATTTCTCCCTTCGGTCGAAATGACATGAAGACGTATCCTCGGACAGCCTCCTAGGTGGTGTGGGGGCTGGGGAGAAAAACCTCCGGCTACCCGATTCGGCGAAAACTATGCTGCGTGAGATCTCATTTCTTGGTACGAGAATTCCCATAATCCGGCATTTGCCCTTGCGTGCTCAATCGTCATGCTCACCAGGTTGCCATTTTGATCTAAATCCACGTAAATATTCTCGCTGATTTCTTTTGTCTCATGGACTTCTTTGTCTGTGAATTCCACAACAGCGGTATCTGTATCTGGAAAATATTTGACCTTCATCGTTTAATCCTCCTTAAAAGACCTATCAAAGAAGGCATTGTGCACTGTCTCCCCATCTCTCAACAATATGACCCTCAAATACTTATCCTCTTCTGGGATTTTTGCCCACTTTCTGATCCTTCCATCCGATTGGACCTCAGTCTTTTTTGGGTTGTCTATGACCCATTCTATCCAATCATCTTTGATCCTTGCACGATCTGGCCTTTTCCTCATGTATTCGAAATATTGAGTGGTTTTCATTCTACCATTAACCTATCTGATGATCTGTTTCTCAGCACCTCTGCCCAACGTCGCGGTTAAGAGACTGGCAAAGGAGCGTAGCGGATTTGCCAGTCCTTCTTCAACCGCTTGTTAAGTAGTCTTGATTTCTTTATTATTGCCATTCCGAAGAATTTTCTGTAATAGAATGCCAAGCCTATTAAGGTTAATTGGAATGTTTATGCTTATTTGCCCAGCGGTCGTTGGTGCACCGAAATTACTTGAAAATTCAGACAAGCCTGCACGCATCAGATTATGAATCACGATTCTATGTGACACATTATCTGGGTTGAGTCCTTAAAGCTTGATCAGTCATGACTAAATCTGGAGGCACTATGGATCAAAAACCAAATAATGTCAATAGATTTTGGCTGTCATACCGTGATGCGGTTATGGCCTCGGGAATACCCGAGAAGACTGCCGAGCGGTTTCAATAAAAGGTAAAGGACTTCGATTACGTTCATCAGCAGAAAGACCGTGTGACCATTCGGCCGGAAAAATTTGCTCCCCTTTTAAAAGATCAACCGAAAGGCGGGGCATCCTTAAAAAACTAAATAACTCACTCGATAGAAATAGTGACGGCCATGTCAAATTATTGGAGGATGTCCCCATCGCTTGCTTTTCCAGTGACTCAGCAATGGGGGGCAAGGTAGCTGCGGTCGCCCCCTTTGCTAAGTCGCGGAAAAACTAAGGGTTTCCGCCAAGACGTTCCAAGAAACACGCCATCCCGTGAACGGTTACTGAAACATATCGTCTTTTTTCTTGACAACTCAACCACCATCTTATACGTTCGCTTAAAACCAGAGTTGAGGCGCGGTATTCATAAGTATCCGCAGGACAGGGGAACAGGCCCCGCATCTTAATCGCTTGCGCAATTCGTTTTTTGAGCGGCGTAGCCGCGTTATATAAAATCGCGCAGCGATTTTATGATTTGATCTTGCGGTGAAAGGGTGTACCGCCGAAATTCGCTTTTAGCCTGTTACGAAAGCGGGTTGGGCCTGCGGATAAGATCCGCGGGACTGTCACGGCTTTTTCGTGGAGCGCTCTCTTGGTTGGTTGCAGCCGGAGTGGGCTCCGGCTGTTTTTTTTTGGGGGCAACGCAAAACAAGGAGGTGTTACCATGTTTAACGGGTGTTACACGGCACTGATGACGCCATTCAAAGACGACTATGCAGTCGATTATGAAGGCCTGGAAAAACTGGTTGAGTTTCAAATTGCAGGTGGTTTGAGTGGGATTTTGGCCGTGGGTACCACAGGTGAGAGTCCCACATTGAACTGGGAAGAACACAATGAGGTAATTCGGGTGGTGGTTGAGAAGTGCAAGGGAAGGTGCCGGTCCATTGCAGGTACGGGCAGCAACAATACCCGTGAAACCATGGAAAGCACCGAACATGCAGTCCATGTGGGAGCTGATGCAGCGTTGCTGGTAGACCCCTATTACAATGGGCCAAGTTCACTTGAGATACGCAGGGAGTACGTGGCCCCTGTGGCAGACAAGTTTCCTCAGATGCAGATCATCCCATACGTTATCCCCGGGCGCACCGGAGCCCAACTTTTGCCCGAAGACCTATCTATACTCAACAATCAATTTGCCAATGTGAGTACGGTAAAGGAAGCCACAGGAAACATCGATAACATGAAACGCACACGGGAGTGCTGCGGGGAGGACTTTACGATACTGTCCGGCGATGACGATAAGACCTTCACGATGATGACCGACCCTGGCATCAAGGCAAGGGGGGTCATCTCAGTGGCCTCCAACATAGCGCCCAAGGCGGTCCAGGATATGACCACACTCATCGGCCAGGGCAACCATGCTGAGGCAGAGAAACTCAGGGATGCCTTGAAACCTCTTTTTGGCATTGTGACTGTAAAAACCGAGGAGGAGACACCGTATGGGGCCGTGGGTTGCCGTGCAAGAAATCCCCTGGGCACAAAGACCCTTATGGCGATCCTTGGCATG
>JAQYWL010000410.1 GCA_030145035.1 Desulfobacteria bacterium
AAGTAGGGGCTGGCACCGCCGTAGAAGATGCCATCAGTCACATTATTAAGCTTAACAATACTCAAACTACTGCAAGGCCGGGAACACCGTTTACACCAGGCGGGACCCGAAGAGAGGTATCCTTCACATCGCCTGCTTTCTCTCCAAAAATGGCTCTGAGCAGCTTTTCCTCCGGGGATAGCTGGGCCTCACCTTTAGGGGTAATCTTTCCTACCAGGATGTCTCCCGGCTTGACTTCAGCCCCAAGCCGTATAATGCCACTTTCGTCCAGGTTCTTCAATGCCTCCTCTCCTACATTCGGTATGTCACGGGTAATCTCCTCTTTACCCAGTTTGGTATCACGAGACACCGCATCAAATTGTTCAATATGAATCGACGTGAAAACCCCGTCTCGTACCAGACGCTCACTCACCAGAATAGAATCCTCAAAGTTGTATCCCCCCCAGGGCATAAAGGCGACCATCACATTCTTGCCCAGTGCAAGCTCTCCTCTTTTTGTAGCTGGGCCGTCTGCGATCACATCCCCTCTCTTGACACGGTCGCCTTTTTTCACAATAGGTCGATGATTAAAACAGGTATTCTGGTTAGAACGAGAGAACTTTGTCAGATTATAGATGCTTACCTGCCTGCCAGAGGCATCACCGTTTCCTCTGTGCTTGACCACGATGCGCTTTGCATCCACGTCCACCACTTCACCCTCACAGTCAGCCATAACGGTAACCCCTGAATCTCTAGCCACTACGTCTTCCATGCCTGTAGCGACGAGCGGAGCGCCGCTCACAAGCAGCGGTACGGCCTGGCGCTGCATGTTGGAGCCCATGAGAGCCCTGTTGGCGTCGTCATTTTCCAGAAAGGGAATCAGTGCTGCCGCGACACTCACCAACTGATGAGGGGAGACGTCCATGAATTCAATTTCTTCGCGCTTGACCATCAAGAATTCACCAGCAACGCGCGCTGAGACCAGGGGACTCACAAATCGGCTTTTTTCGTCCAAGGCCGCATTGGCTTGAGCAATGGGATGTTTCTCTTCGTTCAAGGCGCTTAAAGATTTGACCCTGTTTGTGACCTGGCCATTCTCAACTACCCGGTAAGGCGTCTCAATGAAGCCAAACTTGTTCACGCGGGCATAGGTGCTCAGCGAGACAATTAAGCCAATGTTAGGCCCCTCAGGGGTCTCAATGGGGCAGATACGTCCGTAGTGTGTGGGATGAACGTCCCGGACCTCAAAGCCTGCACGTTCCCGCGTAAGTCCGCCAGGGCCCAAGGCACTTAAGCGCCGTTTATGGGTGATCTCGGAAAGCGGGTTAGTTTGGTCCATAAACTGTGAAAGCTGGCTGGTGCCGAAGAACTCTTTGAGGACTGCAGAAACCGGCTTAGAATTGATCAGGTCATGTGGCATCAATGCCTCAACCTCCTGAAGACTCATCCGTTCCTTGATGGCACGTTCCATCCTCACCAGCCCTATACGGTATTGGTTTTCCAGAAGTTCCCCCACGGCCCGCACCCTCCGGTTACCAAGATGATCGATATCATCAACCGGGCCCTGGCTGTCTTTTAGATCGACCAGGATCTTGGTAGTGAGCAGGACGTCCTCTTTCCGGAGCGTACGCACATCTATGGGCACCTCGTCCTGGCGCAACCCCAACCGAATATTAGTTCTTAAACGCCCCACTGTCGAAAGGTCATAATGAGATGGGCTAAAAAAGAGCTGATGACAAAGTTGCTGGGCCACCTCCAGGGTGGGCGGGTTACTTGGTCGGAGCCTTCGATAGATCTCCAGCAGGGCATCCTCCTCGGTTTCCACCTTGTCAAGGAGCAGGGTCTTGCTAATGGAATCACTGGTCGTGACGTTATCTATATAGAGTATGTCAAAAGCAGATACCTGTGCAGCCAGGATCTTCTCAAAGGCCTTTTCATCAATCACCTCATTATAAGTGGCGACTACCTCTCCACTCTTTGGGTCTCGCAACGTGTGAGCCAAGACCTTGCCTTCGATATCTTCAAACCCAATGGGTACGCGTTCAACTTGTGCCTCCAAAAGCTGTTTAAGAGTCTTTTCCGAAAAACGGTGCCCTTCTTTGATGATTATCTCACCGGTCTGTGGATGTTTTACCGATCTTGACGAGCCCTGCCCCACCAGGAGGTCCTTGTCAACCGCTTTGTACAAATTTTTGCCCTCTACCTGGATCCTTTCTGTACGATAAAAATGGGACAAAATCTCCTCTCCTGAATACCCAAAGGCCTTCAGAAGTAAAGTAGCGGGGAATTTGCGGCGGCGGTCGATCCGAACATAAACCACATCCTTGGGATCGACTTCCAAATCGATCCAGGATCCCCGTACCGGGATAACCCTGGCCGTATAAAGCACTTTGCCACTCGAATGCGTCTTGCCCTTGTCATGGTCAAAGAATACCCCGGGCGACCTGTGAAGTTGACTTACGACAACCCGCTCAGTCCCGTTGATAACGAATGTACCCTTTTTGGTCATGAGCGGGATGGTGCCAAAATAGACTTCCTGTTCCTTAATGTCCCGAATATTCTGAACTCCGGCCTCTCTGTCTGTCTCATAGACTACAAGCCGAACCGTAATACGAATCGGGATCTCATAGGTCATCCCTTTGTCGATACATTCGTCCTCATCATACTTGACCTCTCCAAAGCTATAAGAAACAAACCCTAAAGAGGCAGTACCCGTAAAATCTTTTATGGGAAAAACACTTTTGAAGGTGCCCTGAAGACCTTCGTTTTTTCTCTTTTCCGGCGGAACATCCTTTTGCAAAAACCGGGCATAGGATTCCTTTTGCATCTCGACCAAATCGGGAAATGCCGTAATCTTTAGAATCTTTCCAAAGTCTCTTCTTATCTGTTTACCTGCCAAGAGTCTGTTGGACATAAGAATCTCCGTGCTTTTTGTTCGTTATTTGATGGCGCATAGGGCATAGCGCATGGCGCATAGCGTTTTCTTGCTCTATGCTCTGCGCGCTCTGCGCTCTGCGATTTCACGATTATTTCACTTCAACCGTTGCACCCGCCTCTTCGAGCTGTTTCTTGATATCTTCAACTTCCTCTTTCGAGACCCCTTCTTGCACTGGCTTAGGAGCCTCATCCGCCAAAGCCTTGGCCTCCTTTAGACCAAGGCCGGTAATTGCCCTGATCGCCTTGATGACCTGAATCTTCTTGTCCCCTACTTGACTCAGGATAACATCAAATTCGGTTTTCTCCTCAGCCTCGGCCTGGGAGGCCTGCCCAGCAGGTGCAACTGCCATGGCAACCGGGGCTGCTGCCGACACCCCGAATTTTTCTTCCAGTTCCTTCACCAATTCGGAAAGCTCAAGTACAGACATACTGGAAATGAATTCAATGACATTTTCTTTGGTAACATTAGCCATTCTGTGTATCCTCCTCGTCTATGAACTTAGGGGCTCCGCCCCAATTGGAGTATTGGAGTGATGGAGTACTGGAGTCATGGGTTTAAAGGAATAAAAAAGAATAATTTTCCCCGCTTCTACCACCCACTACTCCAGTACTCCAACACTCCATCTGAACAGCATAAACCTGCCCGCCAATGCCTGTTCACCCATGCCGAACCGCGCCGACTTATTCATGGCAGGCGGACCTAACGAGGGCACCTGCGGTAGGCGATGGCAGGCGGGTCAAGCGCCATCCAAATATCTATAATTTCACTAAGTTGTACACATTTGTTCAATTATCTGTCCGTGCATCTTCTTTCTGTCGCTTGATAGCCTCCAAAACACCCACAAAATTCCTGAGCACACCACTTAGAACCATCACCAAGCCGGAAACAGGAGCGTTCATTAGCGAAACTAGCTGTGTCAACAAGACTTCATGGGGGGGAAGCTTCGAGAGCCTTTTGATGCCGGCAAGATCAACGACCTGTCCCTCTACGACCCCAGCCTTAACTTCCAAGGCTGGATTATCTTCGCTAAATTTCATGAGAATCATGGCCGGAGCCACTGGGTCTTCATAGCTTAAGGCCACCGCACAGGGCCCAAAGAAATGTTCCTTCAACAGCGTCATGTCGGTTCCATCTGCAGCCCTTGTCATGAGGGTATTCTTTACCACTCGGTATTCAACCGAGGCACCCCTGAGTTGACTCCGCAACTCATTCATAGCGGACATGTCCAGGCCTCTGAAGTCCGTAATTAGCACGGCTCTGGCCCTTGAAAACTTCTCATGCAGGGCTTCAACAACTTTTTCTTTTTCGGATCGCTTCAAAAGTCCGTTACCCCCTTATCTCAACATGGCCTTTACATACACAGGATCAATCTTTATCCCCGGACCCATGGTTGTTGAAATGGCTATGCTTTTCAGATATGTCCCCTTACTGCCGCCCGGTTTGAGACGGACGATGGTCTCGAAAAAGGAAGCAAGGTTTTCCAGAAGCCTGTCCACACCAAAGGAAACTTTCCCCATAGGCGCATGGACAATGCCCGCACGCTCCACTCTGAAATCGATCTTGCCCGCCTTCAACTCCCTGACAGTGCGAGCCACATCAAAGGTGACAGTTCCAATTTTTGCATTCGGCATCAGTCCCCTGGGGCCCAGGATCTTGCCGATACGCCCAACGGCACCCATCATATCCGGTGTTGCAACAGCCTTGTCAAACCCGAACCACCCACCCTTAATCTTTTCGATGAGGTCATCACTTCCGACAAAATCTGCGCCAGCCTCTTCAGCTTCTTTCTCCTTTTCCCCCTTAGCAAACACCAGCACCTTGACATCTTTGCCTGTCCCATTTGGCAGCACCACCGTACCTCGGACCATCTGGTCGGCATGCCGCGGATCGACTCCCAAGCGCACCGCAATATCCACGCTCTCATCGAGCTTTGCATAAGACATGTCCAGGGCCAACCTCAAAGCCTCTGAGAAATCGTATCCTTTCTTGGGATCTATCTTTTCTCTGGCTGTCGCGTACTTTTTTCCTCTTTTTCCCATATACTCGTAACTCCTCACGAACTTATGAATTCTCGATTTAGGAATTTAGGAATTAAATAAGGTCCTTTTCCTTCAATTCCTCAATTCCCTAATTCCTCAATCCCTCAATTAGTCATTGCGATCAAACGACTTCGATACCCATGTTCCGGGCGGTCCCTTCTATTATCTTGCAAGCGCTTTTTATGTCATAGGCATTCAGATCGACCATCTTCATCTTTGCAATCTCCTCAATCTGGGCTCGTGTGACATTTCCAACCTTCTCGCGCTTGGGATCACCAGAGCCCTTGGCAATCTTGGCTGCCTTCTTAAGAAGAACAGAGGCGGGGGGAGTCTTGGTGACAAATGAGAAAGAGCGATCCTGATAAATTGTGATGACTACGGGTATAATCATCCCTTCCTGGCCAGCCGTTTTGGCATTAAAGGCCTTGCAAAACTCCATGATATTGACGCCTTGCTGGCCTAGGGCTGGACCAATAGGCGGGGAAGGATTGGCTTGCCCCGCTGGAACCTGCAGTTTAATCGAGCCTATAACTTTCTTGGCCATACCATTTTCTCCATTTTAGTTCCTTAGTTCTAGAATTCGTGTCTTTTCTGGCAGAAAATAAATCCGAATATCGAATTTCGAAATCCGAAACAAATTCAAAACTCGAATTTCGAAATGTTCAAAACAGCACCGTTTTTTGTGGAATACGATTTCTTATGTTTCGGTCATTTGAGCTTTAGAGCTTGGGCCATTGTTTCGAATTTCGATATTCGAATTTCGTATTTTCCGGCTTGTCCGGGTTAGGGTTATGCCTTGCTTACCTGAACAAATTCGAGTTCCACGGGTGTAGCCCGTCCAAAGATGCTCACCAGAACCCGGATCTTTCCTTTATCCGGTTTTACATCCTCCACGGTGCCCGTAAAGTTAGCAAAGGGACCATCGATCACTCGAACCTCATCCCCTGGTTCAAACAAAAACTTTGGTTGCGGTTTGAGCTTTCCGGCCTCCACTTGGCCTATGATCTTTTCGGCTTCCTCGTCGGTGAGAGAAGCAGGCGAATCCCTACCACCCAGGAACCCTGTCACCTTCGCGGTCTCCTGCACCAAATGCCAAGCCTCATCGGTCAACTCCATTTGCACTAGGATATAACCGGGGTAAAATTTTCTCGATGAGGTCTTTCTCTTCCCTCTTACCAATTCGACTACCTCTTCAGTGGGAATCAAGATCTTTCCAAACTTCTCAGGGTGTCCACACGAGCCTATGCGCTCTTCCAAGGCAGCCTTAACCTTGTTTTCATACCCTGAGTAAGTATGAACCACATACCACTTCAAAGCCACAATCTTTCTCCTCAAAACCCCTACCTAGTTTCCATCCAGAAATGGCCCTTTTTCGCAATCTCGGCGTCAATCTGCGGGATCGCTTGTGCGACGTACCGACGTACGCCTCCGCGCAATCCCTTGATTTCCTTGACCTTGCGAAAAATTGCTCATTTCTGAATCGGAAACTGACGCCAGTGCCCAGTGTTGTGAGATTCATTTCTGGATGGGCACTACCTGACCACGAAACGAATCAGGCTGGACAGGCCCATGTCTACAAGACCAAGGAACGAAGAAATAATGACCACGAGAATGATTACCACCGCCGTAGATGCCAAGGTCTCTTTTCTGGAGGGCCAAGTTACCTTCTTGAGTTCTATTTTGACCTCACGAAGAAACTGTGTAGTCTTTACCCAAAAGGCCGGTTGAAAAGTGCGCCCTGAGGGTTCAATCGCCTTGTGGGCTTCACTCTTGGACAAAGTCTCCCGGTTTTGGAAAGGCCGTTGCTGAACGGCTGGCACAGTGGCCCCTTCCTGCTTCAGAGCCAGTTTCCGGTTATCCGGCTTTGTTTGGCCTTTTTGTTTCTTCTTCTTTGTCGATGCTGATTTTTTTCGTCTTAGACGTGCCACTATGTGATCCGCGTGATCCGCATAAAATCATGGAGTGTTGGAGTACCTGTATTAAACCCATCACTCCAGTACTCCATTGCTCCAATACTCCAATTTGGGCCTTTGGCAGGCCAGGAGGGATTCGAACCCCCATCACCCGGATTTGGAGTCCGGTGCTCTAACCGTTAGAGCTACTGGCCTGCATTGTAGCTCAAAACTGAAAGCTGAAAGCTCAAAGCTCAAAGGTAAAACAAACATCAAGCAATGGAAATTGAGTCTATCAATCCTTTAATCGTAGAGGCTATTTACTTGGAAAAAATCTTCCTGCCCTTTCAGCTTTGAGCTTTCAGCTTTGAGCTATTTCGTCTCCTTGTGCAAAGTATGCGTTCGACAGAATCTGCAGTATTTTTTGAACGCTAGCTTGTCCGGGGTAGTTCGCTTGTTCTTGGTCGTCGTATAATTCCGGCGTTTGCACTCGCTACAGGCCAATGTTACAATGATTCTCACGCTCTCACTCCTTGTTAACGAT